>CAVZNE010000313.1:0-3935 GCA_963776445.1 Terriglobales bacterium | reverse complement strand
GACCCTTTCAGAAACAATTCGAGCGGCCTATGTATGTCTGCGGGAACAGTGGATGCGGCGTAGGGGCTGACACGAATGTTGGCAAACAGATTCGGCCCGTCCGACTGATACGAACCGGTATAGGTGTGGGCGGGATCGCCGCCTAGAATCTCGCCATCGCGCAACACCGCCAATCCGTCTCCTTGCACGGGTCCTGCGGTGAAATGCGTATACCAAAGACCTTCCATAGGAATCCTCCTCCGTGACTAAGAAATCTGGTGCGCAAGCATACTCCAACCCCTTGAGCGTGCCAATCGAAATTCTCCGAACTCCGGAAAGGCCATTCCACGACGGAGACGGCTATCGCACGGATCAGGTTTCGAACAATGCCGTGTTTCTTTCATGGTTCCCCTCGAATGAACCTGCAGGTCCAGCCTCACCATAATGCGGTATTCCGGTGAGCCGGGCCATAGCCAGAAGCCAAAAGTACCGCATCATGAATTCGCAAAGTCTCGAAATGTCATAATTCGGTACATCGTCCTGGCCATTAACAGCTTCGTCGGATCATTCATACTGATTTAACTGACAGTTAGGGTTTAGTGATGTTGTACGATTCTCGCGGTGACCGTCATCACATCACAACGTGAAGCCATAACATTTACCATGCCCGCATGACAGCAGTGACCCTGATTTTGATTGCGCCATGTTCGCTTCTGTTGGGCGCCGCACTGCAGATCCTGGTAGCGCGGCTCTGTTCCGCCCGCATGAAGGGCGTTCTGGCCGTTCTCACCTGCCTGCCGGCAGTGCTCGCAGTTGCCGGAACGGTGCGATCGGTTCAGGCAGGCCAAACGGTCGATGTGAATGTGCTGGGGTGGGATGGCCCACTGGCCCTGGTCTTGCATGTGGACGCGCTCAGCATTCTGTTCGCCTTCATGGGCGCATGCCTGGGCGCCTTTGTGCTTCTGTATTCCATCGGCTACATGGCCCACGACAAGTCCGCGACCCGCTTCTACTGCCTGATGCAGATTTTTATCGGCGGCTTTATCGGGCTGGTGTACAGCGCCAATCTGTTTTTCT
This sequence comes from Terriglobales bacterium, assembly GCA_963776445.1. Taxonomy (GTDB): domain Bacteria; phylum Acidobacteriota; class Terriglobia; order Terriglobales; family Acidobacteriaceae; genus Telmatobacter. The sequence continues at coordinate 2,879 of CAVZNE010000313.1, read as the reverse complement.
TCTACCTGTGCTGGGAACTGGTGGGACTTTGCTCGTTCAGCTTGGTGGGATTCTGGTACACCAACCGCGAAGCCGTGCAGGGCGCGCGCAAAGTTTTGCTGATGACGCACATTGCCGGCTACGGCCTGCTGGCCGGCATCCTGGTGATTTATTTCCGCACGGGCAGCGCGCTGTGGACCAACCCGGCTGTGGCGCACAGCTTTACGACAGGCGTTTTTCTGCTGATGCTTGTCGCCCTGGTGGCCAAGTCCGTGCAGGTTCCTCTGCACACATGGATTCCCAGAAGCGATGGCCGCGCCGACCCCGGTGAGCGCACTGCTGCACGCGGCCTGCTATGTAACCGCCGGCGTATATCTGGCCGCGCGCATGCACAGCTTTGGCGTGTGGCCGGCGGCCTGGGGCGCAACGCTGGTATGGGTGGGGACGATCACCATGGCGTTGGGCGTGATGTACGCCATGGTGCAAACCGATTTGAAGCGCATGCTGGCCTTCTCCACTGTGAGCCAGATCGGCTACATGATGATGGGCCTGGGCATTGGTACGCCGCTGGCCATTACCGCAGGCTTGTTCCACTGCCTCAATCACGGATTCTTCAAGGGCGGACTGTTCCTGAATGCCGGCGCGGTACAGCACGCCGCGGGCACGCGCAACATGAACGAGTTGGGCGGGCTGGCACAGCGCATGCCGCACACCACACTTTCGTGGCTGATCGGCGTGGGCAGCATGGCGGGTATTCCGCTGATGAGCGGCTTTGCCAGCAAGTGGATGCTGTATGCAGCGGCCTTGCAGGCCGGGTGGGCCGTTCCCGCGATGGTGGCGTGGGCGACGAGTCTGGGCACGGTGTTTCTGTGCGCCAAGGCGACCAGCTCGGTATTCCTGGGACCGCTGACGGAAAAGACGCAGGATGCGCACGAAGCGCCGCCGACCATGCTGTGGGGCATGGGCTTCATGGCGGCGGGCAGCATCGTGCTGGGCATTGCGCCGCAATTGGCGGTGAACTACCTGCTCAATCCGATTCTTGGCGCACTGGGACTCGGCGCCGGAGTGCAGGTGACGTGGTTCGGGCTGTTCGCAAATGCGGGAAGTTTTTCGACCACCGGCGGCCTGGTGCTGGCCCTGGTTTCGTTGATTCTGGGTGGCGTGATCTATGCCATCGCCTACGTGGCGCGGCCGGCAACGGTGGCGGCTACGGCTGGGGGAGGCGCGGCGCTGGCTGGAGCCGGAGGCGGCATCTTTACCGGCGGCGAACCGCTGTCGGATGGGGACAGATTCACGGCCAGCGACTTCTCCGAAATCTTTCTGCAGAACTGGCATACCTTCTTCCGCTGGACCAACGTGGACGCCTTCTATCGGGGCGTTTGGCGCGGGTTGCAGGCGGCTTCTCGCGGACTGGGCGTTGCGGTTTCGTGGATGGAGCAGCGCGCCCTGGTTCTGGTGGTAGTGCTGGCGGCGGCGGTGCTGGCCGGAGCTCGATGGATCGCGCCAGCCTTTGCGAGCCCCGGCGCGCTGCCTTCGCCCCGCGTGCCGGCGCTGCTGGTTGCAGCCTGCGCCGTGGCCGCCACGGCATTGGTTCTGGCTTCTCTGGCGCACGCGAAAGGCCGCCGTCTGGCGACCTTGATGATCCTGGCCGGTGGGGCCGCGGTTGCGGGCTTGGCCGTTGCCGATCCATGGCTCCGTCTCGGGCTTTTGGAGTTGGGCGCGCTGGTGACGGTGGTGCTGGTTTGGCAGAGCGCGAGGACGCTTACCCCCAAGCTGACCTACCTCACAGTCGTCGTCCTCTCCGCTTTATCCCTGGTTGCCCGCGACCTGTTGCTGGAACGCGGACAGGCAGAATGGGCGTGGGCGCTGCTGATCACCAGCGTCTGCATCAAGCTGGCTGCGATTCCGCTGTTTTTCTGGCTGCTGCAACTGGCCGACGAAATTCCGGCACTTGTGCTTGGCCTGATTATCGCGGTCATCGATATGGCCGCCTTTGGTGAATTCTGGGTTGCTGCTTGGTCGATTCCCGGCTTCATCGCTCCCCATGGAATGCTGCTGGGCGTGGCGGCCGCGACTTCGTTCCTCGCTGCTCTGTTGATGCTGACACAGCGCAGCCTCAAGCGCCTGCTGGTTCTGTCCACGGTTGAAGACGTTGGCTTTCTGCTGCTCGGTGTCGTCTCCTTGAGCGCCCTCGGAATCAGCGGCGCGCTGTTTGCAGCCGCAACCCACGCGCTGGCCAAGGCTCTGCTCTTCGTCTGCCTCAGCGGTCCCGAAGCAGACGGCGCGCTGGATGGCCAACCCACAGGACTGATCGGCCGCTATCCGGTCAGCGCCTTCGGCTTCCTGTTCGGAATGCTGGCCATGCTGGGCGTTCCGCCTACACTGGGCTATATGGGACGCTGGAGACTCTACGAAACGGCGCTGCAGATCAACCCGCTGCTGCTGGCGGTCTTCATTCTCTCGTCCATTTTTGCGCTGATTGCCTACGTGCTGGCTTTGACCCGCTTCTGGTGGGGACCGGAGCACGACCCGCATCCGGAATCAACTCCACCGCATCCAATGAAAGAGCCGTTTGTTCTGCAGGCCGTGATCGTGCGTGAGTTTGCCGCAAGCGGCGGGTTCCTTGAAGTGAAGCACAACGATTGCACCCTGCTCGCCGAATCCGCCGAATCCGCCGAAACAATCGATCTCGATCGGGCGCGCACCGCGAAAGCCCATGCCGAACAGGCGCTCGCCGCCGGAAAACGCGAGGATGCCGATTCCGCGCATGCCCACAATGCCCTTCGCCGCGCGCGCAACCGTATCGCGATAGCGGAACGGAAGCGCTAACGAATACACGTTCGACCAAGCCTGAAAGCGGTCTCCGGAATTCCCGGTTCCCGCGCGTTTTATTTATTTTA
>CAVZNE010000312.1:0-5097 GCA_963776445.1 Terriglobales bacterium | reverse complement strand
CGCAGGCGGATTTTTTGGCGGCGGCGGCGCGTCACCTCCGTTGAGAATCGGCCGGCAGAGAGACAGGCCGTTCCCGGAGGACACCACGCGACCGGCCGTATCGCCGGAGTTTTGAAGGACCCCTCTGGCGCGGTAGTTCCAGGAGCAAGAATCGAACTCACAGGGCAGCATGGATTTGAGAGATCGATCGTGACCGACTTGCAGGGGCATTTTGTTTTCAGCGCCGTTCCGGTTGGCCGCTACCAGATGACTGTCACCGCCAGCGGCTTCGATGTCGCGGTTCTTCAAGAGCTTGTCGTTGTGGCCGGCAAAGATACCGTTGCGGATGTGAGCCTGAGAATCGCCCCGGCAAGGTCCTTTGTCGAAGTGAGCGACTCTGAATTCGCAACCGCTGCCGCAACCTGGCGCAAGGTGGACAACGGCGACCAGGCACGAAGCCACAACACGGCCGAGCTGGTGGGAAACGAGCCCGGCGTCAGCCTGCGCGAAAACGGCCAGTTTGCCAGCATTCCATTGCTTCACGGACTGGGAGACGAGCGAACCAAACTCGTGGTGGATGGCATGACGGTTTCTTCCTCGTGCCCGAACCACATGAACCCGCCGCTCTCCTACATGGCTCCGTCCGATGCGTCGGAGATTACCGTCCTGGCCGGAATTACGCCGGTCAGCCTGGGAGGCGACAGCTTGGGGGGCACGGTCGCGGTGGATTCTCGTCAGCCCGTTTTTGCCGGCCCTGGTGAACGGGTGCATGAAGAAGGCAACTCAACGGGATTTTATCGCTCGAACGGCCAGAACTACGGCGGCGCGGTGTTGGACTGGGTAGCCGGCCGCCATTTCGGGTTGGGCTACACGGGATCGTGGGCCACCAACGACGATTACAGCGACGGCAGCGGTCACAAAGTCACCTCGACCTATGCGCAGAGTACCGACCACACCGTAACGCTTGCGGCACAGGGCGCGGGCAACCTCGCCGTGCTTCAGGCCAGCCTGCATCACACCCCCTACGAGGGCTTCGCAAACGCCCAGATGGACATGGTGCGAAACTACTCCGAATCGCTCAACCTGCACTATCGGAGAACCTTCGATCGCGGCGTGCTCGACACACATCTGTTCTGGCAGAACACCCGGCACTCGATGAACATCGGCCGTGACAAATCCACGTTCCCGATGCCGATGTGGATGCCGATGAACACCCACGGAAAGGATCTCGGTTACTCCGTCCGGCTCGATCTTCCGTTGTCAGGCCGCCACACCTTCCGGGTTGGAAACGAGTTGCATCGTTTTGTGCTGAACGACACCTGGCCCGCTGTTCCCGGCACGGCGCCCATGATGGGACCCAATACCTTTGTCAACATCAACGACGGACGCCGCACCCGCCTGGGGACCTTCGCCGAAGTGGCAAGCAAGTGGAACCCGCGATGGACGACCTTGGTGGGCCTGCGTAACGATACTGTCTGGACGAACGCCGGTCCGGTGCAGGGCTACTCCGACATGGTGTATGGCGCGGACGCAAACGCATTCAACGCACGGAACCGCGCCCACGCGGACCCGGACCTGGATGCTACCGCGTTGGCGCGCTATGAGCCCAACGCCTCGAGCACGTTCGAGATTGGCTACGCCCGCAAGACGCGCGCTCCCAACCTCTATGAGCGTTACGCATGGTCCACCAATATGATGGCCAGCGGCATGATCGGCTGGTTTGGCGACGGCAACTACTATGTGGGCAGCGTGGGACTCAAGCCGGAGGTGGCCCACACGATCAACGGTACGGCAACCTGGCACGACCGTGCCCGCAAAGAGTGGGAGATGAAGCTCACGCCCTATGAGACCCATATCCAGGATTACGTGGATGTGGACACGCTGGGCACAGCCACCTACGGCATGAGCACCTTTGCGCAACTGCGCTTCGCCAACCACAATGCCGCGATCCATGGCGCCGATCTGTCAGGCAATGCCGCGCTCTGGAATAGCGCCCAATTCGGGCAGGGCAAAATAAGCGGAGTCGCGGGCTGGCTGCATGGCGAGAGGCTCGATACGCAAACCGGCCTCTACCAGATGATGCCGCTCAATTTGCGCGCCGCTCTCGATGAGGAACTCAAGGGATGGACAGCCGGACTCGGCGTTCAGGCCATGGATCGGAAATCCCATGTGGACCCGCATCGCTTTGAGCAAACCACGCCTGGGTACTTGCTTTTCAACCTGCACACCGGCTATCGGCGCGGACCCCTGCAAATGAGCGCAGCGGCCGACAATCTGCTCAACAAAGACTACGAGCTGCCGCTGGGCGGAGTGAACTTCGACGACTACATGGCCAGCGGCTGGATGAGCCAGATCAGGCCGCTGACGGGACGAGGACGATCGGTATATGCAAGCCTCACCGCGCGGTTCTAGCCGAACAGTTCCGCACTCTCGATGACTGCGACTCCAGCCGCCGCAAACTCGGCTTCGATTTTGGCCACGGAGCGGCCCAGATTGATGGCGCGGCAGCCGTCGTGCAGAATGACCGCCTCGAACCCCAGCCAGCGCGCATCCAGGGCCGAATAGCCCACGCAGAAATCGTAGGCCAGCCCGGCCAGAAAGATGCGAGCCAGCTTGCGCTCTTGCAGATAACCCGCCAGACCGGTGGGCGTGACGCGGTCGTTCTCAAAAAATGCGGAATAGGAATCGATCTGCGGCCGGAATCCCTTGCGCAGAATCAACTCTGCATGGGGCAGATGCAGAGCGGGGTTAAACTCCGCGCCCCGGCTGCCCTGCACGGCATGGTCAGGCCACAGCGTCTGCATTCCGTAGCACAGCTTGATCTGATCGTAGGGCTGCTTTCCGGCGTAGACGGAGGCGAACGAAGAGTGCCCGGCGGGATGCCAGTCCTGGGTCAGGATAATGTGCTCGAACTTCGGCGCAGCGCGATGAATTACGTCGATGACAGCATCCCCATCGGCCACGGCCAGCGCGCCGCCCAGGCAGAAATCGTTCTGAATGTCGACAACGACCAGTACGTCCTGCGGAGTGATCTGCATGTTTTCCTCCCGGCGCCTGTCTCGTAGTGTACTCACATGGATGAAGCCAAATCGAATTCCGCGTCCGGCCGCCGCCGCGGGATTGAACCCGCCTGTGATTAAAGTCATAGCTTCCCTCTTGCCGCTCCACTAGTCTCCAAAAAAGAAGGAAACAGCAAACATGGACACACAGACGCCCGCGGAAAGCCCCTTGCATGCCGAGAAGAAGAAGTTCATTCGCCGGTTTGCGCCTGACCGTTCGCAGCGCATCCGGCTGATAGGGCAGGGTTTGTTTATCGCCCTGAACGGCTGGCTGGGGATCCAGTTCTATCTTTGGGTTCGCTACTTTGAGCGCGGCGGCCAAGGCCTCACCGTGGCGCGTCCCGCGGGAGCCGAGAGCTGGCTGCCCATCGCCGGACTGATGAACCTTAAATACTTCCTGGTTACCGGGACTATTCCGGCCATCCATCCGGCGGCCATGTTTCTCTTCGTGGCCTTCCTGCTGATGAGCCTCCTTCTGAAGAAGGCTTTCTGCTCCTGGCTGTGCCCGGTGGGCACATTTTCAGAATATGTGTGGAAGGCAGGGCAAAAGATCTTCGGGCGTAGCCTGCACTTGCCCAAATGGGCGGATATTCCGCTGCGGGGCCTGAAGTATCTGCTGCTCGGTTTTTTCGTTTTCATCATCGGGGCCATGTCTGCCGAGGCGTTGCAGGACTTTATGCGCGCGCCCTACGGCATTATTGCCGACGTCAAGATGCTGAACTTCTTCCGCAACCTGGGAACCACGGCGGCCATCGTGATCCTGCTGCTGGTGTTCTTTTCCCTGCTGGTCAAGAACTTCTGGTGCCGGTATCTTTGCCCTTACGGCGCACTGATGGGGCTGGCTTCGCTGCTGAGTCCGGTCAAGATTCGCCGCGACGCCGAGGCCTGCATCGAGTGCGGCAAATGCGCAACCGCATGCCCGGCCAATCTGCCGGTAGACCGGCTGGTGCAAGTCCGTTCGGTGGAGTGCACGGGGTGCATGGCCTGTGTCGCGGCCTGTGCGACGCAGGACGCATTGCAGTTTTCTCTGCCGCCCAGAAAGTCCCCGTCGCCCGCGGAACGGTGGCGCCGCCGCGCACTGAGCCCGCTGGCGGTTGCCGGTGTGATGGCCTGCATTTTTTTCGGACTGATTCTCTATGCGAAGGCCACCGGGCACTGGCAGACGAACCTGCCCCGCGAGATGTATCTGGAGCTGGTGCCGCACGCCAACGAAGCGGCCCATCCGGGGATGTAAACAACTCGCCGGGATGTGACGGCCGCGGCGCGCAACGGAACAGAATCGCGTGCTGCTAGAATCGCGACTTGAGCGCTGAACGCACCAATCTAGCCGCCGTTCTGGAAAAGACCGCCTTGCTGTCGAGCCTTACGCCGGCAGAGCTGCAACTGCTGGCCGCCCGCACCGTGCGCAAGCACTTCAGCGCAGGCAAGTTGGTGTTTTCCGAAGGCGACGCCTGCACCGGGCTGCACTTCATTTCGCGCGGCAAGGTCCGTATCTTCAAGTCCTCGGCCAGCGGCCGCGAGCAGGTGCTGGCGGTCAACGTTCCCGGCGAGTCGATCGCCGAACTGCCGGTGTTCGATGGAGGCACCTACCCCGCCTCGGCAATTGCCATTGACGATGTGGAGATTGCGTTCATCTCCCAGCGCGACTTTCACGCCTTCTGCCTGGAGCATCCCGAGGTTCCCCTCAAGGTGCTCTCTGTGGTCGGCGCGCGGCTGCGTGGCCTGGTGAACATCATCGAGGAATTGTCGTTCACCACCATTCGCCAGCGGCTGGTCTCCACGCTGCTGAAGCTTGCGGAAAGCGAAGGCACACGGACCGAAAGCGGTATTGAAATCCACTTGCCCGCGAGCCACCAGGAACTGGCCAATCAGCTGGGAACGGTGCGCGAATTGATCTCGCGCAACCTGATGCGGCTGCAAGCCGAGGGACTGATCGACGTGGACGCGCGGCGGATTGTGGTGAAGAACTTGAAGGGCTTGAAAGCGCTTCTGGAGCCGGCGGCCTAGGCTTGGCTCATTCAGCGCCGTTTGCCGAATTGACTATTCTGCCATCGATCTC
>CAVZNE010000311.1:0-3938 GCA_963776445.1 Terriglobales bacterium | reverse complement strand
TATGTTTATGTGTGCTTGGTTAAGAACTCGTGCTCTTGTTCTGTGGACGGGGCGGCGTTGGAATCGCAGCACAGGGGGCCACCCACGGTAGGCACGGGATTGGCCGGATCGTAGATGTAGGTGTCCGGGGCTTGGGAGCGGAACTCCGCAGAGCCGGTATAAAGTAAGCCGTCGCCCGATGCCGTGTTGGCGTTGCCGGAAGAACGGAGCAGGTAGCGCGTTTCCTTCGCCCTCTCCAGCGGCCAGGAGTCTTCGCTGCGCCACTTGTTCTCGCCCATGACGAAGATCTTGACCGGCTTGCCGGAGGCAAACTCGTTTTGCTTGCCCTGGAAGAGGTAGTCGTACCAATCGAGGGTAACGGCGTTCTCGTCAAAGGGGGCGTCGGGACCGAAATCGACTGCGCCAACGGTGCGGCTCCAGCCGGAATGTCCGCCGATGGCGACAATAAGCTGCTGGCCCTTGCGCGCTGCCTCGTTGCCGGCGTGCGCCTTGAGGCCCATGTAGTTCTTGAGCGAACCGCCCTGGAAGATGTCGTACCAGGCGGCGATGGTGAGCGAAGGGACCTGGATGCTGGCGTACTGCTCGTCGATGGCCCACTGCTTCCAGTAGCTGTCGTAGGCCGGATGATCGAGCCAGTCGAGAAAGTAGGGCGCCTGGGAACGGGTCAGTGCGGCGCCGTCTGCTCCGGCCGCAATGTTGAAGACGGGGAACTGTTTCAACGGGAGAACCGTGCTGCCGACGAGGGCATTGGATCTGGCCCGGATGGTACGGTTGAGGGTGTCCTGGGCCAGGCCACTGGTCCACGACTCGTTGAACCACTGCTCGAACGCGCCGCCCTGGTAGGTCCAGTTCTCGTGATAGTTGCTGGCGGTGACCACAGGGCAGATTCCTGCCAGATGGGGCGGATGGGCGATGGCGGCCAGCATCTGCGTCGCGCCCACATAGGAGCCGCTGAACATGCCGACTTTGCCGTTGGAGTGGGGCAGGGCGGCGGCCCATTCCACGGTGTCGTAGCCGTCAGCAGACTCATGCTTGAAGGGGTACCACTCGCCCTCGGAGGCGTAGCGGCCGCGCACATCCTGGGCCACGACGATGTAGCCGCGCAGTGCGCCTGCCTGGCCAAAGGCGGCAAAGTTGCTCTTGTCGTACGGGGTGCGCGTGAGCAGGACGGGGTACTTGCCGTCCGCGGCTGGACGATAAATGTCGGCTTGCAGAGTGACGCCGTCGCGGGTCTTCATGGGCACATTGCGCTCGACTACGACAGGAGACACGGCGGGTTGAGACGCCGCTTGACTCCGGGAAGAGGAGGCAGGCACGAGCGTGACAGCCAAAAAGAGAAGGCAGGGAAGATTTTTGAGCATGAATTTTTCTCCGCGGCGAAAGCCGGAATCATTTTAGCGGGAGGAGCGGAGGGGCAGCGAGGAAGCAGGTCAGCTTTTTTGCCTGCCCACCCTGGCCACAAAAACAGGAACGTGGCGAGGGTGGGGCACCCGGAGTGGGTGGGGACGCAGGGAGCGTTGTGGCGTCGGAGAAAAGGTTCCTGTCGCTCTACATGCCGCCTGCGCCGAGCAGGACGCCGATGCCGTAGGTGACCGCGCCTTCCAGTGCGCCGACGATGGTCATTTCCATGCCGGAAGACCACCAGGAGCGGACGGTGATGAGGCTCTTGGCTGCGCCGACGGCGAAGTGGGCGGCCAGCGAGATGACGGCGGCGGCGATGACCGCCTCAATCCCGTGCATGAAGAAAAACGGAATGATGGGGATGGCCGCGCCGACGGCGGTGGAAAGCGCGCCGGAACCGGCCGAGACCAGGGGGTTGGCCAGCGCCTCCTCTGAAGTGCCGAGCCGCTCGCCGGCCAGGGCGCGGAGCAACTGGCCGGGGTCGCTGGCGATGTGGTTCACCATGTTTTGGGCGTCTTCCTCGGGCAGGCCCTTGACCTGGTAGTAGAGGGAGAGCAGCTCACGGGCCTCGGGGCCGTTCATCTCAATGGCTTCGCGCTCGCGGGTCAGTTCGGCGTGGTAGATTTCGCGTTCGCTTTTGGCGGCCAGGTACGCGCCGGAACCCATGGAGAGGGCGGAGGCGATGAGGCCGGAAAGGCCGGCCAGAAGCACATATTTGCTGTCGCCGGAGGTTGCGCCCGAAACTCCGGAAACGATGCCGAAGATGGCGCCCAGTCCGTCGTTGACGCCGTAGATGGCGTCGCCAATCCAACTGCCGGGCTGCTTGCGGCCCTGGGCGCGCTTGGCCAGCATCTCATTCAGAACCGCCTGGGCGTCGATCTTGTGAGCGCCAGACGGGGCCGGGTAGTGGCCGCGCAACAGCGAACCCAGCTCTTTGTAGTGGTCCTTTTCGTCCTCGATGACGTGTTCGAGAATGGCGATGGAGTCCTCGTCGCCTAGCGCCTTCAACTGCGCGCCGTAGTTGGCGATGTGGCGGCTTTCCTCGATCTCCAGGCGGCGCAGGGCCATGCGGATTCCGCCGGCGCGGTTGGCCAGCGAGTTGGCTTCGCCGCCAGGATTGCCGCGGTAGCTAGGCGCATCTCCGCCCAGTTCCAAAATGCGGCCTTGCCACAGTGCGGCGTGCTCCCACTCTGCGCCGGCCAGGTGGCGCAGCACCTGGGCGCGGACCGGGTCCGTGTCGCGGTCGGCCAGGGTCTGATAGGTGTGGTAGCCCTCCATTTCGGCTTGCCAGTTGCCATCCAGGGCCTCCAGGACCTTCTTCAATTTCGCGCCGTTCAACGTTCCATTGGCCATCGACTTCTCCTTGCGTTCCTCTGAGAATACGGCATTTTGGCTGATAAGGCAGCCCTTGCAGGCATGTAAACGGTTACGGGAATCGGGGATGAGAAGCAACGGTGGCGAGCCAGCGGGAGCGCGTGCAAATACCCCTTGAACCGTTGCCGCAGTCACTTTCCCTAGGCGGGGTCTCCCGTATAGTGTTGAGTGCAGCAAAGACCGGATTTCCGGACATAAGATAGCTCGCTGGCTGTGACCGGCTGACTGTCAAAGCGCAAATGTCCAGTACCCAGGACGCGCAATCTGCCCTTACCGGGCAAAACTTGAAGAAATGGGGAACAACCCTTATGGCAAGTCGATCCACACCGCCGGCGGCGTCGAACACGTCCAGCTACATTGGTCCGTTTATTACGGTCACCATTCTGTTCTTCATCTTTGGGTTCATCACCAACCTGAACATGGCACTGGTGCCCCATCTGCGGTCGATTTTCGACCTTCCCTACGCGTGGGCCATGCTGGCCGAGTCGGCGTTCTTCCTGGCCTACTTCGTGTTTGCCTCGCCTACTTCCAAGCTGATCGAGACCATCGGGTACAAGAAGACGATGGTGGTCTCGCTGTTCATCCAGGTGGTTGGCTGCCTGTTGTTCCTCCCCGCCGCCAAGCTGGTCAGCTTTCCCCTGTTCCTGACCGCGGTGTTTGTGGTGGGCGCGGGCGTAACCGCCTTGCAGACCTCCGCCAATCCGTATGTATCGATTCTGGGACCGGAACATAGCGCGCCGGTTCGCCTCAATCTGGCTCAGGCTTTCAACTCCATTGGCGGCACCATTGCTCCGCTGGTGGCCGGGGCCTACATCCTCACCGATCCCGCCAAGCTGGCCTCTAAGGCGAGCGTTGCCGATACGGTGCGCATGCCCTACCTGCTGATCGCCGGCGGCCTGCTGCTGCTGGGCATTGCGGTGGCCTTCATGCACCTGCCCAACATTGCCACCCAGGCCTTCCGCCCGGCCAAGGAAGGCGACCCCATCCTGAGCCGCAGCATCTGGCAGTACAAGCACACGGTGCTGGGCGCATTGGGCATTTTCTTCTATGTGGGCGTGGAAGTGGGACTGGCTTCGATCGCGGTCAATTACTTCAAGACACAAGGCATGAGCAGCGCAAGGTAAAACTGGCTCAAGGGCTACATAACCGTCAATCGCCGGTCG
>CAVZNE010000310.1:0-4667 GCA_963776445.1 Terriglobales bacterium | reverse complement strand
ACCCCGCTGCCTTTCATGGTATTCAAAACCCAGCATCTGGTGTCCACCGATCAACGGCTGGTCATCACGGAGGCGGATACCACCCAGCGCGCGGTCAAGGAAATCAATGGATTGCCGGCCGCCGAGGAGTATGCGCGGCTGCTGGGCATCGGCGCCAAGGAACTCACACCCAGCCGTTTTGCCGCGTCACCGCTGGTGGTGATGATCGACGGTAACAATTATGTGCGGTCGATCCAGAAGGTGAACCCTGACCTGAGCATCACGTTCTACTGCGCTATCGAAGAAGGCGTAGTCCTGCGGATTGCGCACGGCGTCAACCTGATCGAAAATCTTGAAGAGGCTTTTGCCCAGATCCGCACACAGATCGGTACGCCTCAACTGGTGATCGCCTGCGACTGCATTCTACGCAGGATGGAGATTGTTCAGCTCCATCTTGAGGAGCGTGTGGGGCAGATTTTCAAGAGCAATAACGCGGTCGGCTTCAATACCTATGGAGAGGTGTTCCATGGCGTGCATATCAACCAGACCCTCACCGGCATCGCCTTCGGCATCAGTTCCTCAGAGGTGCAGGTTGACTGATACTCCGCGTTCAGATCCGGCCTCGGAGCAGCAGAGCCTGCGGGCGGAGATCGTGCGCCTGAACAAGGTCGTCAATGCTCTCATGGATCGTGCCGAGCGGAGTACCAGTGTGCGCGGCTCCGACTTCAGCATGTTCCAGACCGGCATCATGCTGGAGGACCAGGTGCGGAGCCGCACTGAGGAGTTGGAAGAAGCCTTCCGCGAAAACGAGAAGATCCATCGTGCCCTGCGGGAATCGGAAGCCAGGTTCCGCGGCGTGGTCAGTCAATCGCTGGTGGGGATTGTCGTGATCGAAGGCGACCGGTGCACCTATGCCAACCCGAAACTTGCCCAGATGTTCGGCTACACGGTGGAGGAGATTCTGCTCCTGAGTGTCAAGGATGTTGTCGCCGCGAGTGAGTTGCACCTGGTCCAGGAGCAGATGCAGCGCCGCTTGCGGGGCGAGGTGAATCTGCCCAAGTTTGTCTTCTGCGGACTGCGCAAAGATGGCTCCACGATCAATATCGAGGCCTACAGCTCGATTATGGATCTGGGCGGGAAGATGGTGCTCATCAGCCTGATGATCGATATCAGCGAGCGGCTCAAGGCGGAACGCGAAGTGAAGGCGCTGCAGGATCAGCTCCGCGAGCAGGCCATTCACGACCCCTTGACAGGCCTCTACAACCGACTGCCATTGAACGAGTTTTTCGATCGGGAACTGCGCGTTGCTCTGCGCCACGGTCAGCCCGTCAGCGTTGTCCTGGCTGATCTTGATTCTTTCAAGGAGATTAACGATACCTATGGGCACCAGACCGGCGATGCGGTCTTGAGACTGTTCGGCGAATTGATCCGGCAATCTTACCGCGCCACCGATATCCACTGCCGCTACGGAGGAGACGAGTTCCTCATCCTGCTGCCCGACATGGAGATGGAGTTGGCCTGCGAGCGAACCGAGGTTCTGCGGAAAGCAGTGGAAGCGGCATCGGTTGTTTGCGGAGCGGAGACGATCCACCTGACGGCGTCTTTCGGCGTTGCGACTTTTCCCCAGCATGGCCAGACGCGCGACACGCTGATTGCCTCTGCCGATCAGGCGCTCTACGCAGCCAAACGCGGTGGCCGCAACCAGGTAAAGGGCTATTCTCCGTCGACGGATGCGCAGCAGTAATCAGGCCAAAAACCGGGATCTCGAACATTTCTCTCGTAGGTGTAGAGCGGTTTTGATCGGGCACGGTATCAGTTGCAGCGAGTACCGATGTTTTTGAAAGGGCACGGCTTTAGCCGTGCCGCAAAGGCCGCAAAATCGGCGGGGCTTTAGCCCTTGAGGGCTTTTTTTCTCCCTCTATACCATCAGGAAAAATGCTCTCAGTCGGATCGATCGGCAGCACATGCTCAATCTGCTTTTGCCGCGGCTTCCGCTGGCCCGGTCAGTGGAAGCCGCACGATAAACTGCGTCTTTCCCGGTTCGGAGTTCACTTCGATGGCGCCGCCGAACTTTTGCGTCACGATGCGGTGCACAATCTCCAGGCCCAGCCCGGTGCCCGAGCCCTGAGGCTTGGTGGTAAAAAACGCCTCGAAGATGTGCGGCAGAGCCTCCGGCGAAATGCCCGCGCCGTGGTCCTCGATGCTCACCGCCAGCCAGCCTTTTCCCGGCTCCGTCCCCGCTTCCGTCCAGGTCGCAATCTCAATCTGCGCGTTCTCCGGCGAGGCGTCCACGGCGTTGTCAATCAGGTTGGTCCACACCTGGCTGAGTGCCGAGCCGCGGGTGCGGATGGTAGACGGTGCAGCGTCAAAGCGCTTCTCCACCTCGACCTGTTTGTTGCGCAGCTTGTGGCCCAGAATAGTGAGCGTGGTTTGCAGGCTGGCGTGCACGTCCAACTCGCTGGCCGGGCAGCGTTCGTCGTAGGCAAACTCCTTGACCGCCGTCACCAGCTCGGAGACGCGCGCAATGCTGCTTTCAATGGCGCATACCAGGCTGACGCTGGAGACCAGCGCATCCAGCCAGTTGAGCGTGTCGGAGAAGCGGCTAGCGTCAAAAGTCTCCCGTGCGCAGCTCAGCTCCTGCGGTTCAAAGCCGATGGCTACCAGCGCCGGAGCAATGGTGAAGGCGTTTTCCACCCCGCTTGAGTGCAGCCACTCGGCCATGGCCTCTTCCGCATCCGCCTGCGCCAGGCTGCTCAGGGCCGGAGGACGGCAGCCGCCAAACGCATGTTCCAGCAGGCTGCGCATGCATTCCAACTGTTCCGCGGTTTTGGGCCGGTCGCTGAAGCGCAGACTCAGTTGTTGCAGGCGCAGCATGTTCTGGCGCAACTGCGAGGCAGCCCGCTTGGCCGCCGCGCCGGGATTGTTCAGCTCGTGCATCAGGCCGGCCGCCAGCGTGCCTAGCGAGACCAGCTTCTCGCGGTGCAGCGCCTCCACCCGGTAGGCCTGCATCCGATGCGCCCCGTTAGCCAGAATCACCTTGCGCGCCGCCGGACTTGAAGCCAGCAGCGTCCAGAACTGCTGGTCTGTAAATCGCAGCAGCAGGGAATCCCGCGCGGCCACGATGCGGAGCGGTGCATCGCCTTTGCCCATCAGCAGCGGCGCCTCGCCAAAGCCCTCGCCGGCGCCGGCAACACCCACAACCGTCCGCGCGCCGTCCGGCTCCGGGCGCTCGACGCGAATCTCGCCCTCCAGCACCAGCCAGTAAAAGAGCTGTTGCTCGCCTGGTTCCACCAGCACGGCGCCCGCGCTGACTTTTACGCGGTCCACACGGTCTACGCCGCCCAGTTTCGCAAGGTCCTTGGCTACGGGTCCCGTTTTTCGTCCAAAGACCCGCTTCCCGTCGCCGCAACCATCGTTTTCAGCCTCCCCAGTCGCTCGAGTTGCTCGGCTTGGCGATATCGAGAGCGCCGCCGATGTTGATTTTCGGCTCCAAGACGTCATCAGGGGTCACGGCGAAGACCACCTCGAAGCAGGCCCCTTGCGGCGTCGATGTCGCGGAAATTCGCCAACCGTGCCGGCTGACGATCGCCTTGCAAATTGCCAGGCCGATGCCCGAACCAGGATACTGGTCGCGAGTGTGCAGTCGCTTGAAGGGTTCGAAGATGTCGTCGCGACTACCGGCCGGAAAACCGATGCCTTTGTCGGCGACAATCAGACGTCGCGCCACGCCGTCCTCCACGCTGGTTGAAATCTTGACCACCGGCTTGGCGCCCGGCTTGTGATACTTCACGGCGTTGGACACGATGTTCTGAATGAGAAGACCTGCCTGCGATCGGTCTGCTTCGATGGCGAAATCTTCAATCGCCACCTCGACGATGGCCGCTTCGTCGAGAATCGTCTGCGACAGGCTCTCTAAAGCGGCTTCGACCGCCTCCTTCACTGAGACGGTCTGGAGATCGTAGGCGCCGTTGAGCGACTGCGCCAAGTGCAGGAGGTCGGCGACCAGAGTCCGGGCTTGTCGGGCCGAGGCCTCCATCACGTTGCTGGAGTAAACAAGGTCGTCGAAGTTGCGTTCCGCAATCGCCGTTCTCAACATGTCTGCGAAAGAGACGATCTTGCGCAACGGTTCCTGGATGTCGTGCGACGCCACATAGGCAAAGCGAGCGAGACTTTCGTTGGCGCGCTCGAGCGCGATCGTGTAACCGCGAATGGCCTTTTCGGCGTCGCGGCGGGCGGTGTTGTCCAGAACGAAGGCGAGCACGCGGAGACCGTCGGGCGTGTCGATTGGGGTCAGTCCGATCTCGGCGGGGAACTCCGATCCGTCCTGAGCAATACGTAAACGCAACGGGGCCCGCAGGCGAGGTACGTATTGCTGTTGCCGTTGCGCTGAATTCTATTACACTCGCTCCATAAGCTCCCTCAGCTCCTTTTTCACTCAGAGCAGAGGACTGATGACGATAAAGGGCAGTCCTGATAGGCGTTTCGCCCATCTCCCAATACGATCTTGTTGTTTGGTCTTAATGTTCAAACCAGTGAAGATGCCGCTCTCTTCCAAAATCCGAGAGACAAAATGGAAATCTGATTCAGAGTACTGAGTGCAGTAATCAAGCGGCTTATAGGATTTGTTCGTCTGATCCGACACAGACGTTGATACTCAAGCAATACGTAATCGTCGAGGCGTCAACAGC
>CAVZNE010000309.1:0-7123 GCA_963776445.1 Terriglobales bacterium | reverse complement strand
GTTGCCGCTACTCGTTGGTACCGTATTGCTGCGGTGGAGCGCGATGCGCGGCGCATGGAGCGCTTTGCCGTGCTGATTCCCGAGGCCCGGCTGCCCAAGCTGACGGAGATGCAGCAGGCCATTTTGGCCGAGTTGGCGGCCTGCGACGGCGAGTTGCCGCTGACCGTGCTGCGCGAGAAGGATTTGCCCTCGTCCACGCTGCAAACGCTGGTGCGGCGCGGGCTGGTGCGCATTGAGGAGCGGGCGGCGGTCTTCCACCTGGGCGGGCTGATGCAGGCCGATGCGGAAGAGTACCGGCTGAACGAGCCGCAGATGGAGGCGCTGGCCTCGTTGGCGCCCGCTCTGGGGGGATTCCACCCCTTTTTACTGCATGGAGTGACCGGGTCGGGGAAGACGGCCGTCTACCTGGCCGCCATGCAGAGGGCGCTGGACATGGGGCTTTCGTCGATTTTGCTGGTGCCGGAGATCGGGCTGACCCCGCAGACGGTGGGGCTGCTGGATGCGGCGTTTGGGCAGAAGGTGGCGCTGCTGCACTCCGCCCTTACGCCGGAGGAGCGCAGCGAGCAGTGGCGGCGCATTCGCCGCGGCGATGCTCCCATCGTGGTCGGTACCCGATCGGCGATTTTCGCTCCCGCCCCCAAGCTGGGACTGATCCTGGTGGACGAGGAGCACGACCAGAGCTACAAGCAGGAGGAGACGCCGCGCTACAACGCGCGGGACACGGCCGTGATGCGCGCCAAGCTGGAAGGAGCGGTGGTGGTGCTGGGTTCGGCCACGCCGTCGCTGGAGAGCTGGCAGAACGGCGTGCAGGGCAAGTACGCGCTGATCGAGATGCAGGACCGGGTGATGGGCCGTCCGCTGCCGGAAGTGCAACTGGTGGATATGCGGCAGGAGTTTCAGGAGGTTGGCAAGGAGCAGCTTTTCTCGCGCGCGCTGGTGGCCCAGACCCAGGAGGCGCTGGATCGCGGCGAACAGGCGCTGATCCTGCTGAACCGGCGCGGCTACTCGTTTGCCGTGATGTGCCGGGCATGCGGCGAAAAGCTGGAGTGCCAGAACTGCGCCATTGCGCTGACCCACCACAAGCCACCAGCGGAAGACGCCGACATTGCGCGGGAAGGGCAGCGGCTGGAGTGCCATTATTGCGGCTACCGCAGGACGGTTCCCAAGAAGTGCCCCAAGTGCGGCAGCGAGCACCTTTACTATTTGGGCGCGGGGTCGGAGCAGGGCGAGGAGCGGCTGGCGGAGATCTTCCCTGGCGCGCGCATCGGGCGCATGGATCGCGACACGGTGCGCGGGCGCTACGATCTCGAACGGTTGCTGGCTCGCCTGCACTCCGGCGAGATCAACCTGCTGGTGGGCACGCAGATGATCGCCAAAGGGCACGACATTCACGGCGTGACGCTGGTGGGTGTGGTGGGTTGCGACAACGCGCTTTCCATGCCGGATTTCCGCGCCGCCGAGCGGGTTTTTCAGCTGATGACGCAGGTCTCAGGCCGGGCCGGACGCGGCGACCTGCCGGGGCGCGTGGTGGTGCAGACTTACTATCCCGACCACTACGCCATTGTGGCCGCCAGTACCCACGACTACGCGAGTTTTGTGGAGCGGGAGTTGAAGTACCGGCGCTGGATGCACTATCCGCCCTTCGGCGTGCTGGCCAACGTGCTGGTGCAGTCGATGAAGCTGGAAGAGGCTCTGGCCTGGTCGTCGGAGCTGGGAAGGTGGTTCCAGAAGGCCGCGCCGGAGGGCGTGCGCGTGCTGGGACCGTGTACGGCGCCGATTGCCCGCATCAAAGCCATCTACCGCTTCCACATGATTCTGAAGGCCAGTTCGCGAAAGGCGCTGAATACGGCGCTGCGCGGGATGCTGGCGCACGCCGATGAAGCCGGAGTGCCGCGGCGGAACCTGATTGTGGATGTGGATGCGCTGCGGCTGATGTGAGGAAAGCGGAGTTAGCAAAGACAGCGGGGTTAGCGGGGCTAGCGAGTTAGCGGTTGGCGATCGGGCGGAATCGGCATCCTTGCAGCTTCGCCTGTAGCTTCCACGGCCGAAGAGCGCCAAATGAATATGCCACAGGGAAGGCTTGAGCGGTGGCTTCGGCAGTACCCGCTGTCTTTGCTAACTCCGCCAACTCCGCTAACCCAGCTAACTCCGCTGACTCGCTGCTACTGCGCGGTGCGGAAGGGGTCCGGATGCAGAAAGTGCATCAGGGAGGCGTCATAGAAGGGCGTAAGCGTAAAAGTCAGCAGAAAGACGACCATTCCGAGAATGCCCAGGATCAGGCGTCCCCGGCTCAACTGCGGTTCGGTGGGAACGTTGGGGTGACGCATTCCAGGAATCATCAGGAAGATTCCCCACAGAATCCAGCCCATCCAGTAGACGGATCCGGCCAGAAACAGCGCAAAGGGCAGGACGTTGGTAAATGCCTTGTGTGCCCGCGGCGAAATCGCATACAGAATATGGCCGCCGTCCAACTGGCCGCCGGGAATCAGGTTCAGCGAGGTGATGAAAAGTCCGATCCAGCCGGCCACCAGCACCGGATGGGGGACAATGTGCTCGAAAGAGGGAATCGACGGATCCCATTGCACCAGCAGCGCGTGCAGCAGGCGGATGGTCAGCGGTTCTCCGCCAAAACGCACAATGGCGGCGGGTGCGTTGGCGGGAGCATCCGTGCTCAGCACAAAGCCCACCGCCACGGCCGCCGCTGAAGCGAAATAACCGGCCAGCGGGCCATAGACGCCCACATCCAGGAGGGCGATGCGGCTGGGTATGCGGGAGCGGATCTGGATGACGGCGCCCATGGTGCCGCTGAGGGTGGGGGCCGGCAGCATCATGGGAAGCGTGGAGCGTATCTTGTGCCACCGGCAGGCAAAGTAGTGGCCTGACTCGTGGATCAGCAGGATGCCCAGCAGGGCGACGGAAAACGACAGGCCGGAGACAAACATTTCCGGATGGTCCATCAGCCAGCCCCATGGCCAGAGGTCGCTGTCGCGCACCACCGGCGGCATGCCCTCAAGAAAGTTCTGCATGAACCGGGCGCCATTCGCGGTGGTAGTCACTACGCTGGCAGCGAGGAGCAGCAGAGGCACGCCGTACCGCCGGAATGAAGAACGCACCGGACACCCCTAACGGTGTCATCGCACAGTCTCGGAAATGCCGGGCCGATCGGAATTGACAAAAAGCCCGGATTCGCAGCGGACTTCAGGGTTTCACTTGCCGCACGGACTGCCAATTCACTTGGGTTCAGTCCCTGGGCGAGAGTGAAAGCCGCCCTGCTGCATCTCCGCCACGGCGCGATGACCATGGAATTGCTCTGGCCCGCGTGATCTGCCTGGCCGATTGAATGTTTGCCGGATGCGTTGCGCCTTTATTTGCTGGGCGCGTCGCTGCTTTCCAGCGTATGCAGTTCCTTGCCCGGTTTGAAGCGTACTGCCTTGCCGGGGGTGATGTTTACCTCGGTGCCGGTTCGCGGATTGCGGCCGATCCCGGTCTTGCGGGCGCGCACACTGAAGACGCCAAACCCGCGCAATTCGATGCGCTCTCCGGCGGTGAGAGCCTGTTTCAGGCCCTCGAAAACCGTATCTACCGCGGCTTCTGCCTTGCTCCGGGGGAGGCCCGTGCGCTCGATTACATGATGGACAATGTCCTGCTTAATCAATGGGGTAACCTCGCTGGCGCGACTGGAATGACTGTACTACGCCCTACCGAAATGATGCTACAGGTTTTATGCCGATTATGAAACTCCGGCAAGGCAACTTGTGAATTTTCCGGGGAGCAAGGCCGGTGATTGCTCTCGAAATTGCCTGTCCGGAGTCGGCCGGGCCTCTTTCCCCCGACTTTCAGTTGTCAACCGGAGTGCGCTTCCGTAAGATGAAAAATCGAGTGGAAGCCCATTCCATCTGCGTTTGCCCGGAAACTCGGAAGGGCCGTCTCAGGAGATGCATGTCAACTCAGTGGCATCGTTGGAGCCGGGAACTGGCGATCAACCCGCGGAGGACCGAGCCGCTCCGTGAGAGCCGTGTCCGCGACGGAGACCTCTCGTATGGGCTTTCCTCCTTGGGCTACGGCCTCGGCGTCTGTGACTGGCTCAAAATCTTTACGAATAGAAACAGCGTCCTCATCGATCGCACTGCGTTCGATGAGCGCCCTTTTGCCGCCGTCCAGGCGGACTCGGGGATTGTGTCTCCGATTTCGTTTGCCTCGGTTCGTTCCATTGAATACTTTCGTATCCCCAGGGATGTACTGACGATCTGCGTTGGAAACAGAACCTATGCGCGTGGCGGAATCACATGTGTGAGTAACGCCATTCGAGCCGGAGTGGGAGAGATTCGCAACACTGAAAATCTCCAACACCTCCGCGACGGCCAGGGTATATGCCAACGAAGGACTGTGCCAGATTCTATAATTCCGCACTGACGAAACCTGCGAGGTCGGCGATGCCGATCGCTAGGGCGAGTATCGGCAGCAGGGGATTGTGCATCCCATGCTGTAGCGGCTGGCGGCAGCCAAACCGGTTGGAGGCGTTCGACCGGTAGTTCAGATCGCGCGGCGATGTGCGGCGATGCGTGCCCGTGCGTTGCCTGCGCCACAGCCCGCTTGCAACAGTATTTTGGGGATCAGAATGTCTGTGAATCCTAGTCTCAGCCCCATCTGGATCGGTTTGGTCACGGATGAGCCCATACGGCTTGAGGGCCTTGCCACCATCTTTGACGAGGGCCCCCAGGAGGGTATTGCCCAGTTGATTCCAGTTACCGGGACCTTGGAGGATCTGCTGGGCCGCTCCACACTGGAGTACCTCGTGGTGGACCTCAATTCCTTGTCCACCAACATCAAGACCCTTGAAGTCATTCGCCGCGCCCGTCCCGACATCCGGCTGATCGTGATCGGCCCCAAGGGGGATGACGAACTGGTCCTCGAATCCATCATTGCCGGCGCTCGGGCCTACCTGGATTTGACCGCCTCGCCGCAAACCGTGCGGCTAGCCGTCCAGGTGGTCGTCGAGGGGTCCATCTGGGCGCCGCGCCGGCTGCTTTCCAAGCTCATTGACCGCCTGCTGAGCGTCCCGGATGCCAACCTGGCCAGCCCCAACCCGCATCTCACC
This sequence comes from Terriglobales bacterium, assembly GCA_963776445.1. Taxonomy (GTDB): domain Bacteria; phylum Acidobacteriota; class Terriglobia; order Terriglobales; family Acidobacteriaceae; genus Telmatobacter. The sequence goes on along the minus strand of CAVZNE010000309.1, from coordinate 2,025 downwards.
AGCCGCGAGCGCGAGGTGCTCAATCTGATCCTCTCGGCCCGTTCCAACCGCGAGATCGCGCAGCAACTGGGCATCGAGGAGCGCACCGTGAAAGCCCATGTGGGCCGAATGATGCGCAAGACCGGCGCCGATAACCGGATCGAGCTATCGGTGCATGCGCTGAACCACTTGCTGCTGCCCAAAGACCATGAACTATAAGTAACTTAAGCTGGGTTACTAAGTGCCCCACTCCTTAAGTGCTCTTGTGCGAGTTAGACGTTTTACACAGACTCGTTAACAGAAACAACGCAGATCTGGGGAAAGGAGTTCCCAGGAAGCATGTTTCCGTGTTTCCTGGGAACTCCTCTTTTTTCGTGGCTCGCCACGACCTAACTATCTGCGTGTCTGTTTCAGCCCTCCCTCCATTCCTTCCTGCATCCTAAAATCCAGAGCGGGTGTTCCGGCTTGTTCATACGCCTGCCGCGGCAGGCCGGACGCGCAATGACTTTGCCGGGTCCCGCCAATGGAAACATGCCGCTCCGCCAGCGTGGATCGGATGCTGTAGGCTGTTTTCAGGGTGCCCCGAGAGCGCGCATTGCGCGGGGGCATGCGCCTGACCGGGTCGCGCCTGAACGCTGTGCCGTGACGCCGGAGACGTTTTGTTTTTCTGATTTCCCAACACTCCGCGCCGGCATCGGGCACGGAGAGAAAAGGATACCGATATGAAGAAGATCCTCGCTTCCATCTGCCTCTGTTTCCTGCTCACCTGCAGCGCTTCTGCAAGCTCTTCGCGGGGAGATTTGCAGGCCCGCATCGACGCCGCCAAGCTGGTTCTGGACGAGGTCATGGGCGCCTCCGACAGCAGCATCCCCATGAACATCCTGGAACAAGCCACCTGCGTCGGCGTCGTTCCCGGATTGAAGAAGGGCGCCTTCATTTGGGGCGCGCAGTATGGCCAGGGCGTGGTCACCTGCCGCACCGGCCACGGCTGGAGCGCGCCGGTGTTCATCCGCATGGCCGGCGGGTCGTTTGGCTTCCAGATCGGCGGCCAGTCCACTGACCTGGTGCTCGTCGCGGTCAATGAGCGCGGCTTCCAGGACCTGCTGAAGAGCAAGTTCAAGATCGGCGGAGACGCGGCAGCCTCGGCCGGTCCGGTGGGCCGCAACGGGCAGGCCGCCACCGACTGGAAGATGAACGCCGAACTGCTCACCTACTCCCGCAGCAAAGGGCTGTTTGCCGGAATCGACCTGGACGGCACCAGCGTGAGCCAGAACGAAGAGGACACCGAACTCTACTTCGGCCAGGCGCACAGCTTCGAGACCATCCTCAAGGGCAGCGTGGAAGTTCCCCAGGGCGCGATCCCGTTCGTTCGCACCGTAGCCCGGCACTTTGTCGCCGCCAAGAACCGCAAATAGACCCGCATATGGCGCTGGGTTTTTAAATGGGGCAGTCCGGCAGAGGACTGCCCCTCGCCTGTTTTGCGCCGTGGAGGCTACACTGTTGTTTGCCTTCTACGATGCGGGAACGACTTGAATATTGGCTGGTGATGGCCGTGGCGCGCAGCCTTGGCTGGATGCCGCGCAGATTGGCGCGCCTGCTGGCGGACGCCCTCACCTGGAGCGTTTATCGCGCCCTGAGCCGTTTGCGGCGCGTGGGCCGGCGCAATCTGGAGAGGGCCCTGCCCGAGCTTTCTCGAGCGGAGCGCGAACGCATTCTGCGCGGCGTCTTCCGCCATCTGGGCTGGCAACTGGTCGAGTTCTGCCGCATGACCCGCTATACCGCCTGGAACACCCGAAACTGGATTCGCACCGAAGGCCTGGAACACTACCTTGCCGCTCAGGCCCGCGGCAAAGGCGTTCTGGTGGTGACCGGCCACCTGGGCGCATGGGAGCTTTCCAGCTTTTATCACTCCCTGATGGGCCATCCCATGGGTATGATCATCCGCCCTCTGGACAATCGCCGCCTGGATGCGTTCGTCAACGGCATCCGCTGCCTGCACGGCAACCGCGTGCTGCCCAAGGACGAATTTGCCCGCGGCCTGCTGAC
>CAVZNE010000308.1:0-3887 GCA_963776445.1 Terriglobales bacterium | reverse complement strand
GGGCTTGCTGTTTAGTCCAAGGTCTACCTTTCCCCCCTCGAACCCGAACTTCGTGGCAATGACCACCTTGTCGCGGAATGGCGCAAGCGCCTCGCCGAGAAGTTCTTCGTTCACAAATGGACCATAGGCTTCAGCGGAGTCAAAGAAGGTGACGCCGCCTTCATACGCGGTCCGGATGAGTTTGATTGCCTGTTCTTTTTCTGTTGCCGGTCCATAGCCGTAGCTCAATCCCATGCAGCCCAGGCCGAGCGCCGAAACTTCAAGATTGCTTTTTCCGAGATTTCGCTTTTGCATTTTGATATCTCCTTGGGTGCGACGGCACCGATTGAATTGCAACGGTTAGGGAACCGGAAGAACACTTTGTAGCTCGCGGCAAAGGTTAACGCGGCTCGCTCACAAGCTGGTCTAGCGTCCGGTCATCTTCGCAATGGCCTCTGGATAGCGTGCGCCTTGCACGGTGACTTTTGCGAGCACGCTGTCGATCGCGCGCAGATCGTCGGGCGTAAGTTCCAAGGCTGTTGCCGCGATGTTCTCTTCGAGCCGCTCCAGTTTTGTGGTTCCGGGGATGGGCACGATCCAGGGCTTCTGCGCCAGCAGCCAGGCCAGCGCAATCTGCGCCGTGGTCGCCTTCTTCTGCGCCGCGAAGGTGGCCAGCAGGTCAATCAGAACCCGATTTGCCTTCAGGTTCTCGGGTGAAAAGCGCGGGAAGCTGCCGCGGTTGTCTTCCTTATCGAACTGCGTATTCTCCGTAATCGTCCCGGTAAGAAATCCCCTGCCGAGTGGGCTGAATGCAACCAGGCCAATCCCGAGTTCCTCAAGCGTCGGAAATGTTTCGTCTTCCTGAAGCTTCCACCACAGCGAATATTCACTTTGCAGCGCAGTCACCGGCTGAACGGCATGCGCCCGGCGAATGGTCTGCGCGCCTGCTTCCGACAGGCCGAAGTGCTTGACCTTGCCTTCCTGGATCAGGTCCTTTACCGCTCCGGCCACATCTTCGATGGGCACCTGTGGATCGACGCGGTGCTGATAGAGCAGGTCGATGGTGTCGACGCGGAGCCGCTTCAGCGAGGCCTCCACGGTCTGTTTGATATACTCCGGCCGGCTATTCAGTCCGCTTGGATGCGGCTCGTTCACGGAATCGATCTGGAACCCGAACTTGGTTGCGATCACAACCTGGTCCCGCACCGGAGCAAGCGCTTCGCCGACCAGCTCTTCATTCAAGAACGGGCCGTACACCTGCGCCGTGTCGAAGAAGGTGATGCCCCGATCGACCGCTTTCCGCATGAGGGCAATCATGTCCTGTTTGGTTCCCGCGACGGGACCGTGACCTTTGGTCATCCGCATGCAACCCAACCCGATAGCCGATACTTCCAGATTGCTTTTGCCCAATGTGCGCTTCTGCATTGCTGCTCCTTTTGGCGCTCATGCGCCGAAAATCTTCGGGGTTGCTCAGAGTCAGAAGAATACTGTGAAGGTTGTGGCGAAGGTAAGCGCGCCATTGACGCTCGGTGTGATGGCCGGGCCGTGAATGTAGCTGAGGCCGGCGCTCAGATATTGCCCGGAACGGACGCGGAGCGCATAACTGCCAGTCAGCGAGGCCGAGTTGCGCCAGACGGTTTTTCCGGAAGCGGCCAGCGAATCGGTCAGGTACCGGCTGTGCCCCGTGTAAGAGGCAACCAGGGAGGCCATATCGATTGGCCGGAAGCGGAAGGGCGCCTTCTGGTAAAGCCGCGCTTCGTAGTAGCGGTCGTATGGGTTGAAGTGCGAGTCGGCCGTCATCGCGGTTCCGCCCAGGTAGAGGCCGTGGTCGGGATGAAGCGGGTCGGGCTTGCGCAGTTGATAGTCCATCAGCACGAAGGAAGAGGAATTGCCGGACTCCTTTTTGCCGCTGGCCAAATCGGTGTAGAGGGTGCTGTTGCGCATCGTGCCGGCGCGGAACCATGTGTCGTGGATTGCCTCGCTTGCCGTTCGCTGGTAACCTGCCTCGGCAAACGACAGGAGCTTGTCGCCCTTCGGATCAAAACGCAGGCCGGTCTGGTTGCGCGCAACCGCGGCCGGGCCGCCTGCCGGATCGAGGCTGCGCTGCGCAAAGCCCTTCACGTAGGTATTGCCCGGAGCGCGCAAGCGCACGTTCAGCGAGGGCGCCGTCATGGGGAAGTAGGAGAGGCCGAGTTCATACGGCAGCACGGCATAGACGCCCTGTGCTCCGGTCGCCGTGGAGCCTCCCACCGTCAAGCCCACCACTTCAAGATTGTTGCCGATGTAGCCAGCCTTGATCTCAACGAGTTTGTTGGCGAACGACTTATAGATGTAGGCCCCGTAGACTTGAAGGGCTTTGGGCCCGGCGGGATCCCAGCTTACCCAGTTCCAGGCTCCGCAAATGTAGACCTGCGCGTGTTTCAGGTGAAGCTGGCGAAGATCCGACGTTAGTGTCCAATTCGTCATCGCCCCATAGAATTCGTGTTCGCCAACATAGATCTGCTGATTCGCCGGCACTGGCGCCTGCAATGCGTTTTGCGCATATTGGCTCTGGAGAACGCCGCGCAGAGCCAGGCCTTTGCTGAACAGCGTTTGCCGGAAGCCGGAGTTGATATCGATGGGGCTTTCGACGAAAGGAGGCATCGAGGTCTCTGCGCCGATCAGGTTCAGGTCTTCGATGGAACGGCCAGCATTCTGCGACGGAGCTGAAACGCCAGCCGCGTCGGTTACGTCCAGCGCCTGGGCCCATGTGCTTGCCAGCACCAGCAAAATCGCAAGGAGAAGGGTCTTTCGCACTTGAAGGTTCGTGTTCCGCACTCGGCTCTCCCGCGGTTTCTGCCTTCGTCCAGGGGCCCGGCCAGAACGGCATCTCCGCACTTCCGATGCTACGGAGAAGCGGCCTCTCAGCGGTATCCCAATTCTTCCTGTTGATTGCCTATTTCTGTCGAGACATCATTTTTTTGTTCAGGAGTGCCCGGTTCGGCGATACGCTGAGTCAGGAAGGAGCGATACCAGATGCAGAGGGCGAACGAGAAGGTTGAGAGCATCGACTCACGGGCGCAACTGGACGAATTGCGGGCCGAACTGGTGCGCAAAATCGCGGCCCATATCCATGAGGACGCCAAAGAGCAGACCGCCGTGCCGGGACTGAGCCTCTACCGCAGAAGCGCTCCGTCGGAATGCACTTCCGCAGCCTACGAGCCTGAGCTGGTTGTCTTTGTGCAGGGAGAAAAGCGCATCAACCTGGGCGGAAACATTCTGGTCTGCGACGGTTCCACCATGCTGCTCTCCTCCATCGATCTGCCGGTGGTAAGCCAGGTCTCGCGGGCAACGGTGGACGAGCCCATGCTCGGCTTGACCCTGAGGCTCGAAATGCCCGTGGTGCGCGAGATTCTGAGCCAGGACGAGTTTCTGGTTTCTGGCATCGCGTCCGCCACGCGCGGCATGGTGGCCGGCAAGTCCCCTATGGAGCTGCTGAGCGCCTGCTCGCGGCTGATGGATCTATTGGATAAACCAGGGGATATTCCTTTCCTCGGCAACCTCTTGCAGCGGGAGATTCTCTATCGCCTGCTGCGCTCGCCGCTAGGCAAGCATCTGCGCGCCATTGCCACCCTGGGCGAGCAGAGCAACCGCACCGCCAAGGCTGTGGCCTGGCTCAAGACCAACTACTCCAAGCCGCTGCGCGTGGAAGATTTGGCCTCGGTGGCGCAGATGGGCGTTTCCACCTTCCACCATCAGTTCCGCTCGCTGACCGCGATGAGCCCGCTGCAATACCAGAAGCGGCTGCGGCTGCACGTGGCCCGCGTGCGCATGATGACGGAGGGCCTGGACGCCGCCAGCGCGGCCTTCGAGGTGGGCTACGAGAGCGCCAGCCAGTTCAACCGCGAGTACAGCCGCCTGTTTGGCCA
>CAVZNE010000307.1:0-7730 GCA_963776445.1 Terriglobales bacterium | reverse complement strand
GGAAGGGCATCGACGCGCTCAAGCCCGAACTCGACCGCATCGCCGCTCTGAAAGACATGGCCGGCATCGGCGCCGAGACGGCACGCCTGCACCGCCTCGGCGTTAACGTCGTGTTCGGCTTCGGTGAGGAGGCCGACCCCAAAGATTCCAACCGCACCATCGCCAGCCTGCGCCCCGAAGGCCTCTCCCTGCCCGACCGCGATTACTACCTCAAGCCCGATCCCAGGTACGTCGAGATCCGCCAGCGCTACCTCCAGCACGTCAGGAACATTTTCCAACTGGCCGGCGACAAACCGCAGGCCGCTTCGCTCAAGGCCACCATGGTGCTCGATTTCGAAAACGCGCTGGCCAAGGACTCGCTCGATCGTGTCACCCTGCGCGATCCACGCCGCGCGCTGGGCAAGACCGGCGAACAACTCTCCATCATCGGCTTTGGCGGCATTGTGGTGATGGATGAAGAAACCGGCGCGGCCTCAAACATTGTGGCCGAGGCGGTGGACCGCGGCGTGAACTACTTCGACGTCGCGCCCAGCTACGGCAATGCCCAGGAGCGGCTGGGCCCGGCGCTGGCGCCCTACCGCAACAAGTGCTTTCTGGCCTGCAAGACCGAGGGCCGCATGAAGGACGACTCGCGGGCGCAGTTGGAGGAGTCGCTCAGGCTGCTCAAAACCGACCACCTGGACCTCTACCAGTTCCACGCGCTGACCAAGATGACTGATCTGGACAAGGTTCTGGGACCGGGCGGCGCGATGGAGACCATGGAAGCGGCGAAGAAGGAAGGGAAGATCCGCTATATCGGATTCTCCGTGCACTCAGCGGAGACGGCGCTGGCGGCCATGGATCGCTACAACTTCGACACGGTGCTGTTCCCCGTCAATTGGGTGCTGTTTAGCCAGGCCAACTTTGGGCCGCAGATTTTGAAGCGGGCGCAGGAAAAGAAGATGGGCATCCTGGCGCTAAAGGGTATGGCCAAGACGGTGTGGACGGCCCAGCAGAAGGCGCATCATCCGCAGCCCAAGTGCTGGTATCAGCCGGCCAGCTTTCCAGGCGAGGCTTCGCTGGGATTGCGCTGGACGCTGGGGCATCCGATTACGGCGGCGATTCCGCCCGGAGACGAGCGCTACTTCCGCCTGGCCATGGACGTGGCGCAGAACTACAAGCCGCTGGAAGTGGAAGAGGAACAGGCGCTGCTCAGCGGCGGACACGGCGTGGAGCCGATCTTCCACCTGGGAAACGATGTGTAGTGCAATTTAGGCTCCGCCTATCGAACAGTGGTGGCGGCGAACTTTTTGACCATGGCCAGCAGCAGCTTGCGGTCGCTGTCGTTCAGGCTGGCGGAGTAGCGGCGGATCTGCGTGAGGAAGCGTAGCTCCTCGTCGGAGAGCTTTTGCGCATTGAACTGGTGGCCCAGCGAGTCGTCGGCGAAGAACTGGGCGATAGGCAGGTCCAGAGCCATGGCAATCTTCGAAAGCGTGTCCAGCGAGGGCACGGTGTGGCCATTTTCCACGCGCGACAGGTAGCAGCGTAGCAAGCCGGTTTTCTTCTCGATATCGCCTTGGGAAAGTCCTTTTTGCAACCGATAAGCGCGGATGGTGGTGCCGATTTTCATGGCGAGGAACGTCCTGTCCGCTGCCGACCAGAGTTTACTTCTGAGGTAGCGATTAAAAGATTATTGGCTCAATAGTTAACACGCGCAGGGCATGAATGCAAGCACATTTGCGGCCGCTCTGGTTACGTTGGTCGCCAGGGCACTAGACCGTTGGTGCGCGTGTGTCGTCAAAGAGAGTACAGGCATTGAAATGCCAGGGAGAGTGGATGCGGCGAACAGGGCTGGGGTGCGCGGTGGTGATCGGGATAGGTTTGGCAGGCGGTCTGACGGCATGGGCACAGGTTCCAGTCCCGAGTCCGGCGCCGCCGGAGACGACAGCTGGAACCACCAGCGCGCCTGTGCCGAAAGCTGTTCCGCAAGCTGCTGCCGCGCCGAATTCCATCGCGCCGCCGGTCCCCGTCCAAATATTGACCGGCGGCCTTCTGCACGGACAGGTAAAGAGCGGCAGCACGCCGCTGCCTGGCGTCACTGTGACCGCGCAGAATACGCTGACCGGCAAGCGGTTTTCCACCACCACAGATATCAACGGCGGCTGGTCGCTGCACTTGGCGCAGAACGGGCGCTACGTGATTCGCACCCAGTTTGCGGCCTTTGCGCAGGGTTCGCAGGAAGCGGTGCTGAACGCCGCCAGCCACGACCAGACGGTGAATTTTGATCTGCTGCTGGCCTCGCGGGCGGCAGCACAGGTGCAGATGCAGGAGCAGAGTACGGACCAGGCGGCGCAGGCCATTCGGCAATTGGCCGCGACCGGGGTGCAGAACCTGAGCCTGGTCAGCGCGCTGGCAGAGGGTACAGATACCCAGGCGGGCGCGTCCAACTTGTCCGGCTCGGCTGGTGCGGCGCTGCCCTCCATTGCCGGCAACTCGGACTTCAGCGGCGATTCGGTGGCCATCAGCGGGCAGTCGGGAACGGTGAGTCCGCTGGCCGGCATGGATATGGACCGCGTTCGGGATGCGATGGAGACGGTGCGCACTTTGATGGGTGGGCCGGGCGGCAACTTTGCCGGGACGGGTGGCGGATTGTTTGGTGGCGGAGGATTCGGCGGACCGGGCGGCATGATGGGCGGTGCGGGCGGCGCGCGTGGCAACTTCCGCGGGTTCAAACCAGGGCAGCCGCACGGCGCTATCTTCTGGAGCGGGAGTAACTCGGCGATCGACGCGGAGCCGTTCAGTTTGCACGGGCAGTCGCAGCAGCAGCCGGCCTCCGGCACCAACCGATTCGGGATTACCTTCATGAGCGCGCCTTACCTGCCGGGAGTGACCAAGCCCAGCGGCAAGGACGCCGTATTCCTGACTCTCTCCGGGCAGCGCAACTCCACTCCGTCGGACCAGTACGCCACGGTTCCCACGGATGCCGAACGGACGGGGAACTTTGCCGGCCAGCCCACCGTTTATAACCCGGCCACGGGACAGCCCTATCTCAACAACCAGGTTCCGGTTTCCTCGCAGGCCGCGGCCTTGCTCAAGTACTTTCCCGAGCCGACACCAGGTTTGGTTAACGATCTGCAGAACTATCATTTGCTAACCACGGCGCAGTCGAACCAGACGCAGGCCGGGGTGCGCTACATGCGCAGCCTGGGCAAGAATGCCAGCCTCATTGGCGGGCGCGGCAATGGCGGCGGACGCCGGTCGCAGCAGAACCAGGGACTGCGCCAGAGCATCAATTTCAACTACAACTGGAGCCGCACGGCCGCGGACAATGTGAATCTGTTTCCGGAGCTGGGCGGGAAGAATTCGTCGGACTCGAACTCTTTGCAGGCCGGCTACACGCTGGGCTACAAGAAGATCACCAGCATCTTCAACGCCAGTTGGAATCGCAGCCAGAGCCAGACGACGAACTTTTTCACCAACGGTGTGGACGTTGCCACCGAGACCGGCATTCTGGGGCCGAACAACACCGCGCTGAATGCGAGTCCGCTGAATTATGGTCTGCCCAATGTGACGCTGAGCGTGTTCACCGGATTGAACCAGCAGCAGCCCAACTTCTCGGTGGCGCAGACCCTCTCGTTTTCAGAGACGCTGAGCATGATTCACGGCAAGCACAACCTGCGCTTCGGCGGAGACTACCGCAGGGTGCATCGCGATTTTCTGGGCGGATCGAACGCGACAGGAACCTTTACGTTCACCGGAAAGTTTACGGGTTCGTCGCTGGGAGACTTCCTGCTGGGCGAGCCGCAGGAGACCACCATTGACGCTGCGGCCGCGAAGAGCTATCTGCGCGAGAATGTGATGGACGTGTTTGCCACCGACGACTGGCGCGCGCGGAACTATCTGACGCTGAACTACGGCATCCGCTACGAGTTTTTTGCGCCGTATACGGAGAAGAACGGCCACCTGGCATTTGTCGATACGAATGCAGCGGCGGGCTTTACGCAGACCGCAGAAGTGCAGGCGGGCGGCGCGAGCAGCATCAACGGCAAGCTGCCGGATTCGCTTGTCTATCCTTTCCGCGTGGGGTTTGCGCCGCGCGTAGGCATGGCGCTGCGGCTACCCAAACAGACCGTGCTGCGGGCCGGGTACGGCATCAACTTTACCAATGGGCAATATGCGAGCTTTGCTACCAGCATGGCGCATCAGCCGATGGTGAATGCACCGTCGTTTGTGAACGAACAGACCAACGAGGCCGCGACGGCCGGCGCACTGACTCTGGCCAACGGATTTGGCGCGCCGGACACGGTGGGCAACTACGCGCTGGACCCGCATTACCGGCTGCCGTACGTGCAGGTGTGGAACCTGGATGTGCAAAAGACGCTGCCCTGGGGCATCGTGATGAACGCGGGCTATAACGGCTCCAAAGGCACGCATCTGGACATCAAAAGCGCTCCGCGGGCCACGGCCAGCAGCCCTCTGACCGATCCGACAAACCTGGTTTTCAGCTACGAGCAGCCGGTGGCTTTCTCCAACTTCAACGCCGGAACGCTGCGGGTGAACAAGCGGCTTTCCGGCGGTGTCGCGGTGGGTGCGAGCTATGTGTATTCGCATTCGATTGACGACGCAGGCACATTGGGCGGCGCATCGACCATCGTTGCGCAAAACTGGCAGAACTTGCAGGCCGAGGAAGGGAACTCCAGCTCCGACCAGCGGCAAAAGGTGAGCGGCAACTATCTCTACGAGCTTCCATTCGGCAAGGACAAGTTCTGGTTCACGGGGGGAACGGCCTCGCACATACTGGAGGGTTTTTCGGTCTCCGGCACCTTCTCGTTTGCCACTGGCACGCCGCTGACGCCGAGCTATCCGGCGGCAATTTCCGACGTGGCGCATGGTACGGCGGGGACGCTGCGGCCCGATTACAGTGCGAACGGGATTTCGCCGACCACGGGCGCAGGTTCGCTGAAGAAGTGGTTCAATCCAGCGGCTTTCACGCAGCCCACGGCCGACAGCTATGGCAATGCTTTCGGCCACGTCTCGCGCAATTCGATTACCGGGCCGGGAGCCGTCCAGAACAACATGACGCTTTCAAAGACGATGCAACTGGGCGACACGCGCAGCATGGAGCTGCGGGCGACCGCGAACAATATCTTCAATACCGTGCAGTATTCCGGTGTGGATACCAGTCTGACCTCGCCCACCGCCGGACAAGTAATTTCAGCGAGTAATCCCATGCGGCAGTTCAACTTTATGGCGCGGTTCAGGTTTTAGAAGCAGCGGAGTTAGCCGCGCTGTGCGCGTGTTTGCAGAGTTAGCGGAGTTCGCAAAGCAGCGAGTTAGCGGGTTCAGAAGTTAGCGAGTTAGCAGTGAAGGGGTTTGAATGACGGGTTGGATGCAGAGGGTCGGAGCGGGGATTGCGGCGCTGGCGCTGGGTTTGCCGGGAGCGCAGCCGGCGCTGGCGCAAGGACCGGATCGGGAATTCAGCGGACCGGCGCTGGGCGCGCAGGTTGCATCGACGCCGCAAGGCGGCTTTGTGCTCAAGATGAACGGCGAACTGGTGCTGACCAACGTGGTGGCGCGGGACGCGAAGACCGGTGAGCTGGTGCGCGGGCTCAAGCAGAGCGACTTCAGTGTCTACGAGAACGGCAAGCCGCAGCAGATTGCAAGTTTCGACTTTGAGAGCGTGGAAATGGCCACGCCGCTGAACGAAGCGACAGTGAGCGGACTGGCGGCGGGCACAAGCGGCAGCAAGGCCGTGGTGGTGGCGCGTCCCGAGGAACTGCGCAATCACCGGCTCATCGTGATGTTCTTTGACCTGACCTCAATGCAGCCCGAGGACCTGGACCGCAGCGTGGAAGCGGCCCGGGATTTCCTGAACAAGAAGATGCAACCGGCCGATCTGGTGGCCCTGGTTTCTTTGGGCGACACGCTCAAGGTGGACCAGGACTTCACCGCCGACAAGCAGGCGCTGAGCAGCGAAGTCGGCGCGTACAACGGCACCGAGGGCCAGGGCTTTGCGGCGGGCGCAACCGCAAACTCCAACCAGGTGGAAGACGCCAGCGGCTACACGCCGGACGAGAGCGAGTACAACGACCTCAACACCGACCGCGAGTTGTTTGCGCTGCGGGCGGTGGCCAAATCGCTGGAGAAGATCACGGAGAAAAAGTCGCTGCTGTATTTTTCCGGCGGCATTTCGCGCGACGGCATCGAGAATCAGGCATCGTTGCGTGCGGCCGTCAATGCGGCGGTGCGCGCCAATCTGGCGATTTATAGCGTGGATACGCGCGGCCTGCAGGCGATTGGTCCGCTCGGAGACGCTTCGACGGGCAGCCTGCGCGGCAACGGCGGTTTCAACGGCGGCGCGCTCACCAACAACATGACACGCCAACTTTGCCTCGCAGGAAGTGATGGCGACGCCTCAGCACCGACACCGGCGGCAAGGCGTTCTTCGATTCCAACGATTTTGCTCCGGCCTTTGCGCAGGTGCAGCGCGACACCTCGGCCTACTACGCCATTGGATTCCGCAGCTCGAATCCGCTGCGCGACGGCCGCTATCGCAAGCTGACCATCAAGGTGAACCGGCCCGGAGTGAAGCTGGAATACCGGCCCGGCTACTATGCGCCGGCCGACTTCCAGCACGCCGGCAAGGAAGACCGCGAGCGCGAGCTTGAAGAGCAGTTGGCCAGCGATCTGCCGGCCACCGACATGGCCGTCTATCTGGACGCGCTGTACTTCCGCCTGGACGAAAACCGCTTCTTATGTGCCGGTTTCGCTGATCGTGCCCGGCTCGCAGATTCCTTTTGTGAAGGGCGGCGACAAGGACAAGGCCACGCTGGACATCATCGGCACGGTGATCGACGAGGCCAAGCGGCCCATCGGCCAGGCGCGCGAGACGGTCAAGCTGAATCTCGACCCGAGCTTGCAGGCGCGGCAAAAGAACATTCAGTACACCACCAGCTTCAATCTGCCGCCGGGCAAGTATCACCTGAAGTTTGTGGTGCGCGAAAACCAGACCGGCCGCATGGGCTCGTTCGAGGCGGAGATTACGCTGCCGGAGATGAAGAAGGCTCCGCTCAAGATGAGTTCCATCGTGCTGGCCTCCATGCGCCAGCCGAGCAAGAAGAACACCCCGCTGGTGCGCGGCGGACAGGAGTACGTGCCCAACATCAGCCACGTCTTCCGCCAGGACCAGCACCTCTACCTGCTCTACGAAATCTACTCGCCGGCGCGCGAAAAACCGGCGGCAGACCAGCCCAAGGGAACCAAGCCGGGCATCAACCTGCTCAGCAGCCTGGAACTGATTCAAGGCTCGACGAAGGTGTACGAGACGCCGCTGGTGCAGGCCAGAGGCCATCAACGTGGAGGGCCGGGATGCGGTGGCCATCGAACTGGACGTGCCGCTGGCGGGCCTCAAGCCCGGCCACTACCTGTGCCAGTTGAACGTGATTGACGACGCGGACGGCAGCTTCGCGTTTCCGCGCTTTGCGGTGCTGGTAAAGGAACCAGTGGCTGCTGCGGCTGCGCCAACCGTGGCGAGTGGATCTGCTGCGGTCGCGACTCAATGAGGGCAGGGCCCGGTCTTGGTAAAATTGCAGAATGACAGTTTCTGCCCAGGATCGCGCCCGGCGCATCAAGATCATACTTTTCGACGTAGATGGAGTGCTCACCGACGGCACCATCTGGATCTATCCCATGCCGGTCGCGCTGCCCGACGGCACCATCGCCACCAAAATGGTGGAGGCCAAGGGCTATAG
>CAVZNE010000306.1:0-3197 GCA_963776445.1 Terriglobales bacterium | reverse complement strand
GTTATGTTGCACAACTTATTGGTTCGGTTGGTGTTTGCTGCATTTCTGTCGTTGCGACCGGCTTTTTCTCGTAAAGCGTTGCAAGGATGGAGTGCCCAGTAGTCCTGCGCGCACAAACGAACGCGCATCCCGGCGAGCGGGATGCGCGTGGTGAAAAGCGTTCAACTGAGGGGGAAGTGCGGGCCGGATTACCGGCCGAAATGGGTAGCGTTTTTCTCGGCAAAGTGAGCCCACTTCTCTGGCAGGTCGTCCTGCGCAAAGATGGCCGAAACGGGGCAGGCCGGGACGCAAGCGCCGCAGTCGATGCACTCGACCGGGTCAATGAACAACTGGTCGGCGGCGCCGAAGCCGTCTTCGTCCTTTTTGGGGTGGATGCAATCGACCGGACAGGCGTCTACACAGGCGGTGTCCTTGGTGCCGATACAGGGTTCTGCAATGACGTATGCCATCTTTGATCTCTCCGGGGAGCTAAAGAGCTAAACTCTCGACGCTGATATTAGCACAGGGCACCTGCGCTGGGCACCTGCGGTGGGGCCTGCGTTGGCACCTACGGCGTCGCTATTTGCTTTTTGCAGCGCGAACGGCGCGCTGTGCTGCGAACTGCTGCGGCGTGGGGATGGGTTCCAGGTTTCGGCCGGCAAACATCTCCCGGAAAAGGTCGAGCAGCTCGTCCTGGATGAGGCCGTTGGAGGCCAGAACCTCGCGGCTGTCGAGCTTGTATTTTGCGCCGGAGAAGTCCGTAATCCTGCCTCCGGCCTCTTCCACCAACAGAAAGCCCGCTGCCGTATCCCAGGGGTTCAGATTGAACTCCCAAAAGCCTTCCATGCGGCCCGCGGCCACGTAGGCCAGGTCCAGCGCGGCAGAACCGGCGCGGCGCACCCCGTGGGAGCGCAGCGTGAACTCCTGGTAAAAATGAATGTTGGGGCTGGCGTGGCGTTTTTGGCTGGGAAAGCCGGTGGCCACCAGCGATTCGGCCAGCAGCGGCGTGGGCGAAACGTGGATCGGCTTGCCGTTGAGCAGCGCGCCCCGGCCCCGTTCGGCGGTAAACATCTCGTCCAAGAGCGGATCGTAGAGAACCGCGGCCACCAGCGTTCCGTCCTGGCCTGGCTCGAGGCCGGCGGGGCGCTGCTCCAGTCCCATGGAGACGCAGAAGTGGGGAAAGCCGTGGGCAAAGTTGGTGGTTCCGTCCAGCGGGTCCACATACCAGCGGTACCCGGCCTCAAGCCGTTCGCGGGTGCCTTCTTCGCCAAAAATTCCGTGCTCGGGGAAGGCCGCGGCAAGCCGCTCGCGGATGAGCTTCTCCGAGGTGCGGTCGGCTACCGTCACCAAATCGACATCGCCCTTGTACTCGGTTTTGACGCCCTCGGCAAAAAACTCGCGCAACCGCGCACCCGCCTCGCGGGCAATCACCGATGCCTGGGGAACCCACACCCACTCTGCTGATTCACTCATTGAGATTCTCCATTCGTCACGGAACCGTTGGAAACCTGTCTGCCCGAGCCTTCGGACCGAGGAGCGCGCTTCCGCCCGGATTCGGAGATGGTGCGGATCTGGTGCTTGTAGATGAAGAGATTGGGCTGCCCCTCGCGGGTGAGCCGCAGCATGGCGTCGTCGAAGTACTCAATCCAGCCGCGCACGGTTTCTCCGTCGCGGAGCTTGATGGCGACGGGAACCTGGCGATCGCTGAGAGAGCGCAGGTAGAGCGCTTCCTGGCCGGTTTCTCCCGGTGGAGGCGTCTTGGAGCCGTGGCGATTGGAGAGTGGCGAGGTCATGATGCCATTTTAGTGTCCTGTATCTGAAGTTCGATAAAGAATTGTTCTTTGGTTTTGTTGTCCAGCCGGGCACTTCCTTGTAACAGGGCACGACTTCAGTCGTGCCGCAAAGGCCGCAAAAGCAGATGTGCTTCAGCCCCTGAGGGCTTTTCTTCCAGCCGCTTCGAATCGTTCAATTGTTCAATGAATCTCTGAGACAGGACACTCGATGCAGCGCAGTGAAAGACCTGCACGTGTGGTGGGCTAATTTGCCTTGGCGGGCGAGTCCATGTAGTAGCCGGTGCGGTAGCGGATGTTGAAGGCCTCAGGCGCGGCCCTGGGAATGGTGACCTGGATGCGGTGGAAGGTTCGTCCCCGCTCCTGATTGTGCGGGTAATAGCCGAGCAGGTACTGGGTGCGCAGGTCGTCGCTGACCTTGGAGAAGGCCTTGTCGAGCCCGCCGTCGCTGACGTAGAAGCTCTTGCCGCCGGTCTGCTCGGCCAGGGTGATGAGGGCGTGCTCGCCGCCGATGTCGCGGCCAGCGCTGGCGGCGATGGGCACGTCAATGAGGCTGTAGATCATGACTTCGCTGCGCAGGGCCTGTTCCACGGCCTGCGCGTAGGTGGAACCGTGGGCGGTGTCGCCGCCGTCGGAGATCAGCACCAGCACCTTGCGTCCCTGTTTTTTGCCCAGTCGTTCGGAGCCCAGAACCACGGCATCGTAAAGCGCGGTGGCAAAGTCGCTGCGCAACTGGCCCAGGCCGCGATCGATCTGGCTCAGCTTGTTGGTGAACGGCGTCAGTTCGCGCACGTCGGTGGCAAACTGGATCAGGCTCATCTGGTCCTGGGAGCGCAAGAGGGCATGGGCAAACTTTTTGGCCGCGTCGGCTTCATCCACCAGGTCCTTGTGCACGCTGCCGCTGGTGTCGATGGCCAGGGTCAGGTTGAGGGGCAGTTCCGACTGGCGCTCGAAGACCGCGATCTGCTGCGGGCGGCCGTCCTCGGCGAGGGCGAAATCCTCGCGCGTGAGGCCGCCGACGATGGCTCCTGTGGGGTCGGTCACATTCACAAAGACATTGACCAGGCGCACGTCCACGCGCAGGGTGGTCTCCTGGGCGGGCAGAACATGGGTGGCTAAAGCGAACAGGCAGCAGACAGCCGCGCGACGGAGGAAAGGGAACGCTTTCAAAGCTGGGAATAAACCGGAAGCCTTACTCATCATGGGCAGCCTCCGGAGGCGCAACGGCCAACCCGGCGGGGAACGGCTCGCCCGCCGCCCACACGGCGCCATCCACAAAGGTTTCCTGCTTCCAGATGGGCACGGTCTGCTTGAGCGTATCGATGATCCAGCGGCAAGCCTCGAAGGCCTGGGCCCGGTGCGCGGAGGAGACGATGATCAGCACGCTGGTTTCGCCAATCTGCAGCCGGCCCAGGCGATGCACCAGGG
>CAVZNE010000305.1:0-6585 GCA_963776445.1 Terriglobales bacterium | reverse complement strand
TATGTTTACTGGGTACAAATTATCGTATTGTTCGACTGGTTCGAGAGCGAAGCAGACAGGGCGTTGGGGTCCTATACGAGCGGGGTTTCCGGTTTTCTAGCCGGCGAATATGCCTGGCGCGGCTGCCGCGAGGATCAGATTTTTTGTGGCAAGGAACCGTCGGAGTACCACCTCGGCATGGTCGCCGCCGAGGTCATGAACCGGGGACTGCGCGCGGAGTTCGAGCGCACGGCGAAGAAAGCTGTCCTGGTGCCCGCTTGCCTGCGCGGCGCTCATTTCGGCGCCTGCCGGGCACTTGTTTCCGATGCTGACATCACCTGCGCTGCCTGCAATCCGGACTGCACCGTCAACCGCATCACGCAGCGCATGCGCGACTTGGGAGCGACGGTCTACCTGGTGCCGCATGCGACAGGTTTCAGCCGCTGGCTGGAACGGTGGCAAAGAACGCCGGAGTATGGCGTCGTCGCAGTGGCCTGCCTGCTGAACATCCTGCCCGGCGGGTACGAGATGCGCGCCCGCGGAATCGCCTCGCAGTGCGTGCCACTCGATTTTCCCGGCTGCAAGAAGCATTGGAGCCGCCGGGGAATCCCGACCGGCCTGAATGAAGACCGGCTGGTGCAGATCGTGACCGGCTCCCGGCCCTAATCTCCAGCGGTCATAACCACGTGGTCGTCGGAACTGATGGCCGCGCAGTCGATGGAGAGGCAACAGCCCAGCTCGCTGAAGTTCTTTTCCCAACGCGGCCGGTCATCCGCGGCCAGCGCGGTCAACGCATAGCTGGAAGTGCGCAGGATTTCGTACCAGATGTTCTGCGCCTGCCACAGGTTCAGCTCGAAAGGCAGTTCCACCAGGGTGCGGGACAGTTCCAGCGCGCGGTCCAGAATCTCCAGCGACCCGGAAGACATCTGCAGCTCGATCATGGCTCGCTTCATGCGCTGATCGACAATGTACGAGAGCGTCGCCGTCTCCAGCGGAACCTGGTCCGCCTTGGCCAGAGACAGGAATGACCGCACCTGGGCCTGGTCGATGGAATCGGCCTCCAGGGCACGGCGCAAGCCGGCGTTGATGGCAAAGCCCGCGGCCAGGGTAAGAGCGGGCGGCTTGGGCAGCCCGGCCTGGGAGAGGTAGTGCAGCAGGCTGGCGTGGTCCTCGTAGATGGTGGTGAGCGATTTCTCGATGTCCCAGAGCGTGGAGTTGAGAATCATCTGCACGATGCGCCGCTGCTCGTCGGTAAACAGCGAGGTCAGCGAGTAGTCCACGTGGCCGTAGTAGCGGTCGATCAGGCGAATCACCTCGGGGAAGTTGGCGCGCTGCACCTGCTCGGCGGCCTGGCTCGCAAAGGCTTCGAAGTCGGCCGCATCGGCCTCCGGCTGTACGCCTTCACCGCGGCGGTAATGTTCTGGTCGCCAAAGTGCAGAACCGCAAACGAGAAGCTCTGCTGGTTGCCGGTAATCGCGCTGGCAATCTGCGCGCGCCCCATGGCCAGGCGTCCGCGGCCTGAGGTGTAGATGTCGTAGGAGATGCGGCGCACGTGGAAGCAGAACAGGTCGGTCTCCTCGGCAAACGAGGAGAAGACCGAGCTGATGGCGTAGTGCGCGGCCACCTGTTCCAGGCCCAACTGCTTGGCGGCAACACTGCTCTTGTAGATGAGGGCGCCATCTCCGGCGCTGGCCACGTTGGACTTGGCGTCGGCCATGCGGGCCAAAAACGCCGGCTCCAGCGCCGCTGCCTGCTCGCCAAAAACCTGCTGCGCCAGTTGCAGCACGCGCGCCGCATAGGCGATGATCTGCACCGTCTCAATGCCGGAGATATCGTCGAAAAACCAGCCGCAACTGGTGTACATCAACTGCGCGTGGCGTTGCATCTCCATCAGCGCCAGGGCATGCACGCGCTCCGGCTCCGTGAGAATGTGGCATTCATTCGCGCGGAAGAAGCGGTCCACGGACTCCGGGGTGCGGTCAAGCATGACGTCGATATAGCTGTCGCGGGCGGCCCACACATCCTTGAACAACGTGGCGCCCTCTTGCTCCGTCATCGGCGCGACGGCATCGCGCAACTCGTCCAGAGCCTGCCGCAGCGGCGCGCGCCAGGCCTGGTTGAAGCCCGGCTTGCCGCCGTTGCACCCGCAGTCCGACCGCCAGCGCTCCACGCCGTGCGCGCAGCTCCAGGAGGTGTTGTCGACAATTTCACACTCGTACTCGGGCGGAAACTGCTCCAGGTAACTGCCGTAATTGGCCAGCTTTACGGTCTTGTCCTCTTCCAGCAGGCGTAGCGTATAGGCCAGCGCCATCTCTCCGTGCTTGTGATGATGGCCATACGATTCGCCGTCCGTAGCCACGTGAACCAATTGCGGCTGGGAGCTGTCTTTGAAGCCTACCTTGAGCCGCGCGGCAAAGATCTCGCCGGAGTTCAGCAGCCCCTCAAAGGCGATGGCCCTTGAGGCTGGACCGTTATAGAAGAAAACCGCGATGGAAACCCCGGACTCGAAACGCACCAGGTAGGGACGGGTCGTATCCACTGTTGCCCCTGGCGTATCCGTCCAGCCGGTTCCGTCTTTCGCTGTGCTGTCTTTCAAGGCCCGGACGCGCTTGCACTGATGCGGCGCCAGCACGGTGAACTTGATGCCGTGCTGCGCCAGCAGCTCCAGCGAGTTGGCATCCGCGGCGGTCTCTGCCAGCCACATGCCCTCCGGCGATGCGCCGTAGTGATTCTCGTAGTCGGCAATGCCCCAGCGAATCTGCGTAACGCGGTCGCGCGGGCTGGCCAGGGGCAGAATGATGTGGTTGTAGACCTGCGCCATGGCGGAACTGTGGCCGTTAAACGTCTTGCGGCTGCGGCGCTCGCCGTCCAGAATCATGCGGTAGGTGCGCTGCGCGTTCTCTTTGAGCCAGCTCAGCAGCGTGGGCCCGAAGTTGAAGCTGATGCGCGCGTAGTTGTTGACGATGCGCGTGATCCGGTTGTCTACGTTTACAACCCGCGCCGCCCCGTTGGTGGCGTAGCACTCCGCGCAGATGCGCTCGTTCCAGTCGTGATACGGCGCGGCGGAGTCCTGTGTCTCCACCGTCTCCAGCCACGGGTTCTCCCGCGGCGGCTGGTAAAAGTGACCATGAATGCAGACGAAACGCTTGGTTGCGGCCATAATCTTTCCAATCTCGTGCCGGTACCCCGTGAGAACGCATCTCCAAAAACGGCGATTGAAGGGGCGGGCTAATGCAAAACCAGAGTTGGTGTACCCCGAAAGCAGTTCACCCAAGTCGACGCGGCCATCAGGGAGCGGTGACCTCGCATGCATTGAACAGGGCATAGAAACTCTGGTTTTGCTCTAAGACCCGCACCCTTCGCTCCATGCCAAATCCTGAGATGTGGCCCGGCTGTCTTGGTTATTGTAGGCTTGAACGCCCCGCCGGAGCTGTCTTCTTGACCAGATCGCAGGCCCGCCACAGGTACCAGCTGGCCACGGAACGGAACGGCGCCCAGCGCTTTCCCCTTTTGAGCAGAACCTCCGGCTTGGGCAAGTCGTCTGCCGCCAGCGGGCGTGTTTTGGGAATCCGCTGAAAGGTCAACGCAAAACCCTTGCGCACCCCGTAGTCGGTCACGGGAAACACATCCGGTCTTCCCATCCTGAAGATCAACAGCATTTCCACCGTCCACGGACCAATGCCGCGCACCAGCGTAAGCCGCTCCACAATCTCCGCGTCTGTCATTTTGCGGATGGCGGCATGGGTGGGCACGGTGCCGTCCAGGGTACGGGCGGCCAGGTCTTTCAGGGCGCGCGCCTTGTTGCCGGAGACGCCCGCCGCGCGCAGTATCTCGTCGGGCGTATCCAGCAGCAGTTGGGGCGAAGGGTCGCCGCCAAAATGCGCGCGCACCCGGCCGTGAATGGTGGCCGCGGCCTTGCCGTTCAACTGCTGGTAGAGGATCGACTCCAGCAGCGACTCGAAGGGCGAGGGCTCTGGAGCCAGCTTCAGAGTAAAATCGCCGGCGCGGTCGATGAGCGCGCCCAGCTTGGCGTCGCTGGCCCGCAAATGCTCCAGCGCTTCGGCCGGATCAAAGGGAAGTTTGCGGCTTTTACCGTTGTGGATCATGCATCGAGTCTAGGACATTTTCCGTTCCCTATAGCCGCTGGAGAGAAAAAACGTGATTGTGTTCTCTCCAGACGCGCGCAACAGAGACCGCACGCAGCGCGCAGATAGACCGCCCGCCGGCCGGAAAATGGGATCTGGATTTCGACAGTGCTCAGATCCCCCTGGCATCCTTTGCCTTGAGGAAGTGCTCTCCCAAGCACTCGCCCAGTACGAAGACCGCGCTCGACATCAACACCGCGAAGGCCAGATAAAGATTGTTCAGCATCTCGACGGACGCAAGAATCGAGTCACGCGTCCATACCAACTCCCGCGCATCCTCTCCGAAGTGCACAAACAAATACTTGTTCGAGCAAGAATATGGCTCTTTAATCGAGCAGGGATGCTCTCCCACCCAAGTCTTTGCCGCTGGAGTGAAGTCGGTTCCGATCGCCACTTTCTCGGCCTTGCCCCCATTGACGCTCGGCATATCCACCGTCCGCGTGAGCACCAGATTCTGGTACATGGTTCCGGTAACTCCTACACCGGCGATGAGCAATGCCCCCAGAACCAGGCAGATGCGGTTGTAGGGGACCGAATCCGCCGCCTGGCGGCCTACGGCGGAGAGCAGGAGCAGCACTAATGCTGAAAGCACGCCCGCAAAGCCGATCGAAAATCCCCGGTAGGCTTCTTCGGGCGGCTGGATATTCACCACAAGGCCACCAAAGGCTGCGAATACACTGACCACCGCCTGGATGGCCAGGGCCAAGATTCCGCCTGTTCTCTTCTCGCTCATCGGTTGACCAGCAGTATGAATTCGTTCACGTCGTCGCGCAATGGCAGAGCCTTATTCTCTGAAACCCGCTCTCCCCGGTAGTTGACCAACCAAAGGAAATAGTCACTCACCGCCATCTGGTGATTGGTCGTGGTCGACGCGCTGGTCGGCGACTCAAATGAGCCATTGCATTGGTCCTGATCTTCCACCTGCTTACGGAAACAGACCGTGAGCAGCGGCACCTGCTTGCCATCCACGCCGGAGATGGCCTTGACCTTGACCCAAGGGTCCCTCCTCTCGGTCGCGGGGCGGTTGAACCAATCGATTTTAGTTACAAGGTCCGCGCGAATCAGATTCAGCAGCCGCCCGTCCGCGTCGCTCGCCGTCGGCTGCGTAGCCAGACGGTTCAGTTGGGTCGAATCGGCAACAACCTGCTCAAGAAACTGCCTGCTGACGGGTACTTCCTTCAGCTTTGTTGAGACGTCTTTCAGTTGGTGGGACGCATCGATCGCTTGTGTCTTCAAGGAGACGGACCAGGCAGGATTCAGTTGTCCCTCGGCGATCAACGCCTGCATTCCGGAGTTGTTGGACAACAGCGCGCCCTTCAGGTCGTAGTCAATCACCAGCTTGACCGGCGTGGCTGTTGAAACCGCATTGGATGCTTCTCCATTTGCTACTCGCAGCACGGGAATCTGCAGCAGCATGTCCTTCTTCTCTTCCTTGCCCTGGGAAAGAGACGGATTGGCCTCATAGACCAAATTGAGCGCGCCTGCGTCCGGAACAATGCCGTTCTGCTTCAGCAGCGCGGGAATCTCGCTGTTGTCTTTCACCTGCTCCAACTGTGTCGTCACTTTGCCGGAGGCGTTGTCCCCGGAAATCTCTGGAGCCACCCAATGGCCGGCCACCTGGCTGCCGTCAGCCGTTGCATTTGCCGTGGCCGGCGGCGCGTTCTGGGCGAAGGCGATGGAACCAAGAAGGGGAAGAAGCGTGAAAATCGAGCCGCGAAGTCGGCGAGTTTGCCCGTTATGCATGGGAACCTCCTATTCGGTCAGCCGCTGTTGCCTGCGATTCTGTCCGAATAGCGAGCGAGTGTCAAGAGTTACCGTGCACCCACCTTATTCCCATCTCGCTCCACCCCGGCGCCATGGACTACGATGGCTCACAGGAGCACCAAAACCATGAAGATGCGGCCAGGGACACAAACCGGATTTCTGATGTGCGGCAAGGAATGGATTGAGGGCGAAGCGCTGGAAGTGCGCTCGCCATGGGACCAGGGGTTGGTGGGCAAGGTCACGATAGCCACCCGCGCCGATGCGCGCCAAGCCGTAAACCACGCCGTGGCCAGCCTGCGCCGCACCCGCGCCCTGCCTCGCTGGAAGCGCCGCGAGATTCTTGAGGATGTAGCCGCCGCACTGATCGAGCAGAAGGAACGGTTTGCGCAGCTCATCGTCGCCGAGGCCGGCAAGCCGGTGCGCCTGGCGCGGACTGAGGTGGATCGCGCCGTGCTCACCTTCAAGACCGCTGCCGAAGAGGCCGCGCGCGAGGGCGGCGAAAGCCTGCCGCTGGACCTGACCGAGGGCAACGAAGGCCGGTGGGGGCTGTTGCAGCGCTTCCCGGTGGGCCCCGTGCTGGCCATTACGCCCTTCAATTTTCCGCTGAACCTGGTGGCCCACAAGGTGGCTCCCGCCATGGCCGCCGGCTGCCCGCTGATCCTGAAGCCCGCGCCGCAAACTCCCTTTACCTCGCTGG
>CAVZNE010000304.1:0-3487 GCA_963776445.1 Terriglobales bacterium | reverse complement strand
AGAGCAAAGCCGCGGCGGCTGTGGGCATCGTGCTTCAGTTCCAGGGTGTCGTATTCGCCGGTCGCGGTGACCACATGCTCGCCCTTGGCGTCGCCGACGCGGTAGGAGGAAATCTCCACCTTTGCGCCGGGTTGCGCGGCTTCGACGATCTCTTTGAGGGTGATGGCGGTGCCCGAAGGAGCGTCGAGCTTGGAGACGTGGTGGGTCTCGGCGATGTGGAAGCTATAGCCATCCAACTGGGCCAGTTCGGCGGTGAGACGGAAAAGCTTCTGCACACCGATGGAGAAGTTGGTGCCGTAGAGCAGCCCGCCACCCTTGGCGGTGAGAGCCTTCATCTCGTCCAGATGCGCGTACCAGCCGGTGGTGGCGACGACGATGCGCGAGCCGCAGTTGAGGACAGCGGTCATGTTCTCGACGGCCGCTTCGGGAGTGGTGAAGTCGATGACCGCGTCCACACCGGCCAGGTTGGCGGCGGTGAGGGCCGAAGCGTGCTGGTTTTCCGTTACGTCAAGCGCCCGGACGCTGTGGCCGCGCTCGCGAGCGACTTCGGCTACCAGACTGCCGGTTTTTCCTTTACCTAAAACCAGGAATTGCATGAGGAACCTCGGGTTCAGTGGTCAGTTATCAGTTTTCAGTTGTAGGCTCGATCCGGGACGGGCTTGGCTGCTTTCCCACCCTTGTCGCGGTGAAGCTGCGCCAAGGATGGGGCACCCAGTTTCATCCCCTGTGGGCTGCAAAACCAGTGGACAACTGACCACTGACAACTGACCACTGATCACTCTTTTTACTGCTTTCGCGCTTCGACGTCGAAGATGGCTGGATCGGGGTTCTGGAAGAAGGCGGCGTGCAGCGCGCGGACTGCTTCGTCGGCGTCGTCCTCGTCGATCATGAAACTCATGTTGATTTCGCTGGCGCCTTGCGAAATCATGCGCACATTGATATGGCGGATGGCGTTGAACACCTGCGCCGCCATGCCGTTTTGTCCGCGAATATCCTCGCCCACCATGCAGATCAGCGCCTTGCGGCCTTCGTATTTCACGTCGGCCAGCTTGCCCAGTTCGGCGGCCAGGGCGGGCAGCTTGTCGTTGGAGTCGACGGTGAGCGAGATGCTCACCTCGCTGGTGGAAACCATATCGACCGGGCACTGGTACTTGTCGAAGATGGCGAAGACTTCGCTCAGGTAGCCATGGGTCATGAGCATGCGGCTGGCCACCACGTCGATGATGCTCAGCTTCTTTTTGACGGCGATGGACTTGAAGGGGCTCTTGCAGTGCGGGGCCAGGGAGATGATGCGGGTGCCTTCATTGGCGGCGTTGCGGCTGTTGAGCACCAGCACCGGGATGTTCTTTTTGACGGCCGGCAGAATGGTGGCCGGGTGCAGCACCTTGGCGCCGAAGTAGGCCAGCTCGGCCGCTTCTTCAAAGCTGATGGTCTTGACGCGAAGGGCGTCGGGACAGATGCGCGGGTCGGTCGTCATGATGCCGTCGACGTCGGTCCAAATCTCGATGGACTCGGACTGGAGCGCGCCGCCGATGAGCGCGCCGGAGAAGTCGGAGCCGCCGCGGCCCAGGGTGGTGGTGATGCCTTTTTCGTTGGATCCGATGAAGCCGCCCATGACGGGGACCTTGCCCTGGTCGGTGAGCGGGCGCAGATTTTCGGCCGCGCGCTTTTCAATGAGCGCGGGTTGGGGAATGGCCTTCTGGAACGAAGAGTCGGTGATGATGATTTCGCGCGCGTCGACGTGAACCGAGTCGATGCCCAACTCGCGGAAGGCAGAGGCGACGATGCGGCTGGAGACCCGCTCGCCATAGCTCACGATCAAGTCGGAGATGCGCGGGGTCAGCTCGAGAATGGCCGCCAGGCCGCGCAGAACCTCGTCCAGCGAATCGAACTTCTGGTCGATGAAATTGAGCAGCTCCGCGCAATCGGCGGTGTTTTTGACCAGTTCAGTGGCAGTGTCGCGGTGGCGCGAGCGCAGTCGCGAACTGATAGCCAGTGCGCCGGTGCGGTCGCCAACGGAGGCTGCAGCAGCGGCCCGCAGCAACTGGTCCGTCACCTTGGCCATGGCGCTGACAACGACCACCGGGCTCTTGCCCAGGGCCACGCGTCCGGCTACGATTGCGGCGGTACGACCGATGGCCGCCGGGTCCTCGACCGACGTGCCGCCAAACTTCATCACTACCAGGCTCATGCGAGTCTTCCCATCGTTCTGTGATGCTTCTCGAAACAGGTTCGTGTTGTACAAAGAATCTGTCGCAGGGGCTAAAGCCCAGCATAGTTTTGTTGCTCTTTCGGCACGACTAAAGTCGTGCCCTGACGCCTTTTGCAGTCTCAAATGAAATCCGCAAGAGGCGTAGAGAGCTAGACTACCGGATCCAGCTTGCCCAGGCTCGCCAACAGTTCAGCGTTCAAGATCGTAGCGCCAGCCGCGCCGCGAATGGTGTTGTGCGAGAGGGCGGTGAACTTCCAGTCGAGCAGGCCGCAGGGGCGCAAGCGTCCCACGGTCACAGCCATACCGTTGCCGCGATTGCGATCGAGGCGGGGCTGGGGGCGATCGTTCTGCGGAACCCAGACCACGGGCGGCTGGGGAGCGGTCGGCAATCCCTGGCCGGCCAGCGGATTGAACCCTGCCCATGCAGCCAGAATCTCTTCCTTGGTGGCGGGCGTTTTCAGCTTGATGGAGACGCTCTCCGTGTGCCCGTCCACCACGGCCACGCGGTTACAACTGGCGCTGATGCGCGCCGAGAGCGGCGTAACGGCATGGCCCTGGAGTGTGCCCAGCAGCTTGAGGGTTTCCTCTTCCATCTTTTCTTCTTCGCTGCCGATGTAGGGAACCACGTTGTCCAGAATGTCCATGGACGGGACGCCGGGATAGCCGGCGCCGGAGATGGCCTGCATGGTGGTCACGAAGATTTGTTCAATGCCGAAGCGCTCCTGGAGCGGCTTGAGGGCCATCACCAGACCGATGGTCGAACAGTTGGGGTTGGTGACCATGTAGCCGCCACTCTGCTTGCGCCAGGGCTGTTCCTCGATCAGGTGCAGGTGCTCGGCGTTGACCTCGGGAATGACCAGCGGCACATTGGGCATCATGCGGAAGGCGCTGGAGTTGGAAAGCACGGCGCAACCGGCCGCGGCAAACCGGGGCTCCATTTCGCGGGCAATGGCTGCGTCGATGGAGGCAAAGATCGTTTTTGGCGCGCCCTCGGGCTCGGCCGCGGCCACCGTCATGTTGGCGATGCGCTCCGGCAGGGGCGTGTCCAGACGCCACTTGGCGGCTTCGCCGTATGTTTTGCCACATGACCGGTCGCTGGCGGCCAGCCACGTGACTTCGAACCACGGATGGTTCTCAAGAAGCTGAATATAGCGTTGGCCGACCATTCCGGTCGCGCCCAGGATGCCGATTGGATATTTGGTTTTCATGGCTGTCAACCCTTCAGTGTACAGGAGCAGCGGCGCAGACCGGCAAAATACCCGCCGATGGGCAGCA
>CAVZNE010000303.1:0-4232 GCA_963776445.1 Terriglobales bacterium | reverse complement strand
TGAGCTCTTCCTGTTCACAAAGCACCTGCTCGATGAAGATCATGACGTTCTGGTCGCGGGGCTCGATCTGGACTTCCGCGCCATGCCCTTTGGAGAGATGCTGAACCTGAGCTGGCTGGTGAATGCCTACGGCGGCGGCATTACCGAATGCATCGCCTACTGCACCTGCGGCAACCGCGCCCTCTACTCGCAGCGGCTCATCGAAGGCAAACCCGCCCACTACGACTGCCCCATCAAAATGCCCGGCGATTCCTACGAACCGCGCTGTGCGGAACATTTTGTGCTGCCCGGCCGCCCGCACTGAAGCGTCACTCTCACAAAGAAGCCATCTGGTCCGAGCGTGGCGTTCCTGTAAAGTTGAAGAGGGACCTCGCGCTCTTTCGGCGCGCGATCCTCACGGGTTCCACTTCCTCCCTTTGACGACTCCCTCCAATCCGGATGTTCTGGCTGAACTGCTCCGCTCGGTCTTCGGGTTTTCCCATTTCCGGGCCAACCAGGAGGCGGTTTGCCGCGCGGCCATCGCCGGGCAGGACCTGCTGCTGGTCATGCCCACCGGGGCAGGGAAGTCGCTCTGCTACCAGTTGCCGGCGATCGCTCGCGGCGGCACCGCCCTGGTCATCTCGCCGCTGATTGCGCTGATGGACGACCAGGCCGCCAAACTCTCCGCGCTCGGCCTGCGCGTGGCCCGCATTCATTCCGGTCTGGAACGCTCGGTGGCCCGCCAGGCCTGCGTGGACTACTTGCAGGGAGCCCTGCAATTCCTCTTCATCGCCCCGGAGCGGCTGCGGGTGCCCGGTTTTCCCGAGATGCTGGCCAAGCGCCCCCTGGCCCTCATCGCCATTGACGAGGCCCATTGCATCTCCCAGTGGGGCCACGACTTCCGCCCCGACTACCGCATGCTGGGCCAGCACATCCCGGCCCTCCGCCCAGCCCCGGTGGTAGCTCTCACGGCTACCGCAACGCCCGCCGTGCAGGCGGATATTGTTGCCCAACTGGGCATGGTGAAGCCGGCCAAATTCATCCACGGATTCCGCCGCGACAATCTGGCCATCGAAGTGGTCGAGGTCCCCATGCCGATGCGCGCGGGCATGATTTGCGGCCTACTGGCTGATCCCTCGCGCCGCCCGGCCATCGTCTACGCCACCTCCCGCAAGCAGGCCGAAAAGCTGGCCGAAGAGCTTTCCAAAACTCCCACAGCGGGCGGCGGACCGAGAAGCAGAATTCCTGCGGCGGCCTACCACGCGGGTCTCGATCCCGAAACGCGCGAGCGGGTGCAGACCGCCTTCCAGGCCGGGGAACTTGAAGTCGTCGTGGCCACCATCGCCTTCGGCATGGGCATCGACAAGGCCGATATTCGTACCGTGATCCATGCCGGTCTGCCCGCCACGCTCGAAGGCTATTACCAGGAGATTGGCCGCGCGGGCCGCGACGGCGCGCCCAGCCGCACCTACCTGATGCACTCCTATGCCGACCAGAAGACCCACGGCTTCTTCCTCAATCGCGACTACCCTCCGGTGAACCACCTGGAGCCGGTGTTTCGCGCCCTCCGGGAAGATCCACAGCCGGTGGAGGAGTTGCGCGAAGCCTCTCGGCTCGACGAGGAAGAGTTCGACAAGGCGCTTGAAAAGTTGCAAATCCATGGCGGAGCGCTGGTGGACTTCGGCGGCAATGTCACCGTGGGCCGCAAGGGCTGGAAGAAAACATACGAAGTGCAGGCGCAGTTTCGGGCCGAGCAGTTTGAGAAGGTGCTGCGCTACACCACCTCCGCCGAGTGCCGCATGGCCGCCTTGGTGCGCCACTTTGGCGACGTGGACGACGCGGCCCGCTCCTGCGGCATCTGCGACGTGTGCGACCCGGCCGGAGCCGTGCTGCGCCTCTTCCGTCACCCTTCGCAGCAGGAACGCGCCTGGATGCAAGAGATTGCCGATGAACTGCGCCCGGTGGACTACAAGGCCGCGGGAACGCTGCAAAGAAACCTTGGCCTGGCCGACACGCTCAGCCGCAATGAATTCGACGCGCTGCTGGCGGCCATGACCCAGGCCGGGCTGGTTGAAATTGAAGATGCCGAGTACGAAAAAGACGGCGAAACACGCCGCTACCGCAAGGTGAAGCTTACCGAGAGGGGACTGGAACTGCGCTCGAGCACCAAGCTTGAGATTCTCATCCCCGATGGGGTGGTGGAAGAGTTTGGCGGCCACGCCGATGCTCCGGCCAGTTCGCGCAAGAGCAAATCCTCCAAACCGGGCAAGTCCGCGGATGCAGCGCCGGTGCAACTCACCGCAGCAGACGAGCTTCTGGCCGCCCGGCTCCGCGAGTGGCGCGCGGCAGAGGCCAAACGGCTGGGGGTTCCGGCCTACCTGGTGCTCCACGACCGCTCACTGACAGCCCTGGCGCATCAGCGGCCCAAGAATCCGAATCAGTTGCTGGCGATCGATGGAATTGGCCCCGCCAAGGTGGATAAATTCGGCGACGTGTTGCTCGAGCTTTGCGCCGCCAAATAAAGGAACGGAAGGGCCCAAACAGCACAAAACCCCAACCAATGTTGGGGTTTTGTACTTTTCAGGTAAATCGTAACTAGCTGACGCGCTCGATCACAACAGACTCCAGCACGACCGGCGTCTTGGGCTTGTCCTGGCCGCCGCGCGGGACCAGCGAGATCTTGGTCACAACGTCCTGCCCTTCCACAACCTCGCCAAAGATGGTGTGGTTGCCGGTGAGCCACGGCGTCGCAGCCACGGTGATGAAGAATTGGCTGCCGTTGGTGTTGGGGCCGGAGTTGGCCATGGCCAGTTTGCCGGCCTTGTCGAACTTGTGGGCCGAGCCCTTGGTCTCGTCCTCAAAGCGGTAGCCGGGGCCGCCCATGCCGTTGCCGGCCGGGTCGCCGCCCTGGATCATGAAGTCGGGAATCACGCGGTGGAAGATGGTGCCGTCATACAGCTTGTCCGTGGACTTGACGCGGGTAGTGGGGTGCGACCATTCGCGCTTGCCCTCGGCCAACTCGATGAAGTTCTTGACGGTGACGGGCGCGTCGGCCTCAAAAAGGCGAACGGTGATCTTGCCTTCGGTGGTCGAAAAGATTGCGTAGGTTCCTGTTGCGAGTGCCATGGAAACTCCTGTGTTTGAACTTGGTTGTTACGGTTTGGGTGCGCTGGCAGCCGGCTTGGCGGCGGGTTCAGCCGCTGCGGCCGGGGAAGGCGGCATGGGCTGCCCCTCGCGCACAATGGTTACCTTCTTCAGTACGACCGGGGTCAGAGGCTTGTCCTGGCTGTCGCGCTCCACGCGGGCAATGGTCTTCACCACCAGAACGCTGGCTTCGTCGCACTGGCCAAAGAGGGAATAGTGCATGTTGAGCGTGTCAACGGCCGCTTCGGTAATGAAAAACTGGCTGCCGTTGGTGTTGGGGCCGGAGTTGGCCATGGCCAGCCGTCCCGGCTGATCGAAGGCCAGGTCCGGATCGACCTCGTCCGCGAATTGATAGCCGGGTGCAGGGAAAGGGCCCTCACGCTCGAAGATATCGCCATCATGACAGGTAACCACGTCATTCCCACCGCAAACGTCCGGCCCAGGTCGACGGGGCCAACATGTCTTCTCCAGTGTAGGAAACGGCCCTGTAGATGCTGCCCTAAAAGCCATTCTCGGGATCATCCGGCGCAGATCCAGTGACCGAGTTCCATATCGAAGCGATAAGCGGAGTTTCGGATGCGATATGCCATGTCACTATCGCTGTGGCAGATGAACATGGAAGATCTATGATGCAAGCGGCAGCGGCGACGATATCGTACTCGCCTCGTCGACGCACTGGTAAACGCGATCAACCTGACCAGCAGGGAATGAAATCTCCTTTTTAGCGTGCCCCTACATCTACGGTGCAATATACCTGGTAATGCCTAAGAAGATTGTTGACATATACGGGATCACTAAACAAAAAGCATCTCATGTGCTACACTAACAGATTTTGAGAAATTGGTTTAATATTCATTACCCGTTAAATGGAATATAGGCAGGCGCTGTGCCCGGTTATCTTATTCATACCCTTCTTCCTTTTTAGCAGCACTGTTTTGACTTCTTGGGATGTCCCTTGAGGAGAAACTTTGCGCCAGACATGGTGATCTTTCCTTCCGGGTTGATCAGGAATGTATCTCTTGATGTACCGAGTATCTCTTTACCCAACAGAATCAATGGTTTCCAAGAGTCATAATCAGTGATTACCTTATGATCTACATCGCTCAGAA
>CAVZNE010000302.1:0-7189 GCA_963776445.1 Terriglobales bacterium | reverse complement strand
TTATTGAGACACTATACTAGGCTGGTAGGTAGTGTGCCAATAAATAATCGCGTGTCGAACGGATTCATGCTCGATGCGGTTTTTACATGGTTGCGGGAGACTCTAGAGAAGAAGAGAACCGAAAGCCTGACCGATTACATTACGATTCGGTGCACTGAGGTTATCAAGGATCGCGATATTTGGGTACCTATCTACAGGACATATTCCTCTCGCGACTTTCTCATCGGTGACGTTCAGTTTAGGACCATCTCTAAATCCATGATGGATCGGTGGTGCTCGCGAATTCCAGAAGGCGATCATACGCCTGAGGTAGCTATTGCACTGAATAGAGATCGTTCATCCTTGCAGGGGACGATTGCGGCTCGAGTGCATACGCAAGCTGAATCTGGAAGAGCACGAGAGATTGCTCATGCTGCCGCTGATGAAGCAGTGGCATTACTCAGGTTTCTTTCGCAAGCAAACTGGACCTGCCGTATCGTGAGTCATTGTCTGCCAATAGGAAAGGAGAATGTCCGTTCTTCGTTGGATTTGGTTGTTGACGGTGATGAAATTAAAATGATCAGCAGATCGGCGCTCTCGGAGGGTCCTTCAGGATGGAACGTTGACGAAGCACGTCGGATACCCTTCGCAAGTGGCTTGCTCGAAGCCTTGCACGAACTCGCTTTGAGTCGGCACGAAACTAAGTTCCGCTCAGACCTATACGGCGCGCTTCAACTACATGCTCGATCTTCTGTGGTAGCTCCGATACCACAGAAGATCGTATTTGTTGTAGCTGCTGCTGAATCCTTATTACTCAAGAACGCCTCCGAGCCCATACAGAAAGACTTAGGCGAAAGGATGGCCTTTCTCATTGGTCAGACACTGGAGGAGAGAAAGAAGATCGTTCGGAATGTGGACGATTTCTACAAGATTCGGTCCGGATTAATTCATCACGGGCGGGAGGTTCTGGACGCAGAGAAGGACATAGTTGATAGCTTTTTCTTCAACGTTTGGTTCTGTTTAACGCGGATGGTAGCCCAAGTCGATCAATTCAATACGAGAAATGACATGTTCGAGATGCTCGAGAACAGAAAGCTTTCTTAACAACGTTTTGTTTCGAAGTCTGCCGGGGCGAACCCCGGGCCTATCAATGGTTCTGTTCGTTGATTGCCGAAAAGCAACAGCAGATCCTTCGACTCCCTGCGCTTCGCTCCGGTTGCTCAGGATGACAAATCGATAAGATCGATTGCGAAGACAGCCGACTTATCCGCGTGATCTGGAATCGATCGCGTTTTCAGTGCGCCAGGAAATTCTCGTTGCCCAGAATGCGGTAGAGGGTAGAGCGGCTGATGCCGAGCTGGTGCGCGGCGCGCAGTTTGTTGCCGCGGTTCAGGTCGAGAACAAACTGCACATGGCGGCGAATGACCGCATCGAGAATCAGGCTCTCGGTTCGAACCGCCGGCTGCACCTCGACGGGAGCGGCTACCAGATCGGGCAGCGCGAGGTCGGAGGCGCGGATGACGCCGTTGGCGGTTTCGAGCAGGGCCGTCTCCAGCACGCTGGCCAGTTCGCGCACGTTGCCCGGCCAGTTGTGTTGCAGCAGGCGGGCCAGCGCTCCGGGAGCCAGCACCGCGGGCCGCTGCTGATAGCGCTTGCAGATGCGGTCCAGCAGCGACTGGGCCAGCACCGCGATATCTTCCTTGCGCTGGTTGAGCGGAGGAATGGCAAAGCGGACGGCGCTCAGGCGAAAGGCCAGATCGGGCAGCAGCAGGCCTTGGCCGGCCATCTGCCGCAGCGAGGTCTGCGAGGAGGCCAGCACCACGGCGCGCCGCGCCGGACGGTCCTGCAGCGACTTGAGCACGCCCAGCAGCAGCCCCTGGCCGGGAGGCGCCAGCAGGTCCACGCGATCCAGATAGGTATAACCCGCCAGGGTGGCCGGATCGGCGTCCGTGACCAGCCATTCGCGCGCATCGCGCCGCTGAAAACTCGATCCCGATAGAGGTGAGCGGCTGAACAGATAGCGGGCCAGCGTCTGCTTGCCGGTGCCCGATTCGCCTTCAATGGCCGCCACCTGCAGATGGGGCGCAGCCATCTCCGCCTGCATCATCAGCTTGCGCCAGGCCGCGCTGACGCCAACGATCTGCAAGGCGGAAGAAGCATCCGGCTCGACCAATGTCAGGGTCGGGGTCAATGTGGAAGAGGAAGGTTGGGGCTGGTATTGAGCGGAGCTCTGCAGGGATCTCAAGGTGCCTCGCCTCCTTGGCCCAATCCGCATCTGACAGGCCGACATAGGTTTCATCGGCGCTGCCGCCAAAAACATGAACCGGAGAGATGGGGAATCTCTCCGGTTCGCGGGATCACTGAAAAACAGGTGTCTTGCGGTCCTGCCGCGGCCTTAGCGGAAGCGTTTGGAGGGCTCGTCGGAGAAGATTTGGCCGTCGCGGATGTGCACCACGCGATGCGCGTACTCGGCGATGTCCGGCTCGTGAGTCACCAGCACAATGGTGTTGCCGTTGGCGTGCAGGTGATCGAACAGGGCCATGATTTCTTCGCCGGTTTTGGAGTCCAGGTTGCCGGTGGGCTCGTCGGCCAGGATGATGGAGGGCTTGTTGACCAGAGCGCGGGCGATGGCGACGCGCTGCCGCTGGCCGCCGGAAAGCTCGTTGGGCTTGTGGTTCATGCGCGACTCCAGGCCGACGCTGGCCAGCGCTTCCTTGGCGCGCACCAGCCGCGCTGCCGCAGGAGTGCCGTTATAGATCAGCGGCAGTTCCACGTTGTGCAGCGAGGTGGCACGGGACAGCAGATTAAAGGTCTGAAAGACGAAGCCGATCTCCTTGTTGCGGATGCGCGCCAACTGGTCGTCGTCGAGTTCGCTGACCAATTGGCCATTGAGCCAATACTTGCCCTTGGAGGGCGTGTCCAAACAGCCGATCAGGTTCATCAGCGTGGACTTGCCGGAACCCGAGGGGCCCATGATGGCCACGTACTCGTTGTGCTTGATGCTCATCGAGATGCCGCGCAGAGCCTGCACCTGCTGCTCCGAGCCCATATCGTAGGTGCGCCACAAATCCTCGACCACGATCACATTGCCTTCGGGCCGCGCCTTCGGTTGCACAACTTCTTTGCTGCTGATGCTGTCCAGAGCCATCCGTATCTCATCCTTTGCCCGGTTGTGACTGCCTGCCCGGTTCTGATTGAGGGGTAGAAGGAGGCTTGCGCCGGGCGGGCCTCCTTCAAGATCGCTGAGCCGCTAGGAGTTGCTGCCCGGCGCTGGAGTTGCCGGCTTGGCGGTGTCCCGCTTGACCAGCGACCCGTTCTTCAGGGCGCGCAGCGTCTTGAAGGGGCCGGTTACGATCTCCTGGCCCTCGTTGACGCCGGAAAGTACTTCGATATCCGTTGCGCCGGTGATGCCTGTGGTAACGGGAACGAACTTGGCGCGCAGTTTGCCGCTGGAGCGATCGAGAACATAGACGCCCTGCTGCGCCGGAACCTTGGCGGAGGCCAGTGTGGAAGCAGCTTCCACCTTGCCCTTGGCGGGGTCCGCATCCGGGCTGTACATAGTCAGCGCCTGAATGGGCAGCGACAGCACGCCAGGTTTGTGGGCCGTGG
Source organism: Terriglobales bacterium (assembly GCA_963776445.1). Classification (GTDB taxonomy): domain Bacteria; phylum Acidobacteriota; class Terriglobia; order Terriglobales; family Acidobacteriaceae; genus Telmatobacter. The sequence goes on along the minus strand of CAVZNE010000302.1, from coordinate 3,601 downwards.
TGATTTTGGCGGTGGTGGACAGGCCGGGGCGCAGTTCGTCCGAGGGCGCGTCCAGGGTGACCACGACCTTGAAGTCTTTGGCCTCTTCGGTGCCGGTGGTGGACTGCGAGGTGGCAATGCCGGTGGAGCGCAGGATGGCCTGATCGCCGACCAGCGTCACGTGGCCCTTGAAGACCTTGCCGGGCAGGGCGTCCACGGTCACGTCGGCCGGCTGGCCGATTTTAATGTTCACGATGTCGGTCTCATCTACCTTCACTTCGGCGGTGATCACGCTCATGTCCGCCAGGGTCATGAAGGTAGAGCCTTCGGTGTTCTGAATGCCCTCGACCACGGTTTCCCCTTCGCGGACCGGCTGGTTGGTCACAATGCCGTCAAACGGAGCTACCGCCTTGGTCAGGTCCAGCGCATTCTGATTGGCGCGCAGCGTGGCAACCTGGGTCTGCAGGTGCCCGCGTGCCGAAGCGGTCTGGGCTACAGCCTGGTTGAGTTGCGCCACAGCCTGGTTTACCGAAGCCACATCGGTGTCGTAGGCGGCCTTCTTGGCGTCATAATCCTGCTTGGCGAGAATGCCCGCCTTGTAGAGGCCCTGGGCGCGTTCCCAGTCCAACCGCTTCTGCTCCAGATCGGCCCTGGCGTGCTCCAGATTGGCTTCCTGGGTTTTTTCGGCGGCAACATAGGAGGCCACGTCCGTCTTGAAGGAGGCGATGTTGGCCTGCTGGCCGATCACGCTGGCTTCCTGTTGCACGTTCTCGATGGTGGCCACTGTCTGGCCCTTCTTCACATGATCGCCCTCCTTGACGTAGAGGTGGGTGATGCGGCCCATCGCGGTGGCGCCCAGATTGACATAGGTTTTGGGCTTGATCTGACCTGTGCCGCTGACGATCGTGGCCAGATCCTGCCGGACGATCTTGGCGGTCAGAACCTTGGTGTAGCCGGACTGCTGCTTGTAGACCATGAAGGCCACAAGTCCGGCGGCCACGACTACGGCAAGTACAATCATGAGGATCTTTTTCATGTGCTGTGTGTGCTCCAGGTCTCTCCAGTTTCAGTGTACGCAATTCGTGGCCGCCCGGTTCCCGGCGGCTGCCAGCTCCGCCCCGCCCGGATTCGTTTCCCCGAGGAAGAACCCGGCCGCACGATTTTGGGCTGGCAGCTCGAAAACCGCGGAAGTACAACGAAATCGGGCGCCGAATCATTGGCGCTTGTTTTTTGGACGGCTGAACCTCCCGCATGGTCTCAAAAGCTCGATCAACGGACGATTTAGCTGATTCTGACTCAACCTTCGGGTTACCTCGGCGGCTCCTCCGCGTCCAACTGACTGCCCGCCCGGTGATGAATCTTGCTCAGCCTAACCGGGACCCGTAGAATAGGGCATCGTAGGAATTCTGAGGGCAATGATGCTTAACGGTCGTACTTCTCTCTCCGTCGCACTGGGTTGCGGCTTGGTTTTTATCACCGCAGCTGGGATTTCGGTCCAGGTGGCGGCCAACCCGCAGCCACAGGCGCAGCCGGCCAGCGGCCAAAGCCAGGAACCGGACCCCCTGAAACGGGAACGCTCCGACAAGGAGAAGTTCCAGGCACAGAAGGCGGTTCGCCAGGAGCTCAAGGGCGCTTACAAGACCTGGCTCAACCAGGATGTGGCCTGGATCATCTCCGACGAGGAGACCAAAGCCTTTAAAACATTGAGCAATGATGAAGAGCGGGACGCCTTCATCGAGCAGTTCTGGCTCCGCCGCAATCCCAATCCGGACTCCCCGGAGAACGAATTCCGCGAAGAGCACTACCGGCGCATTGCCTACGCCAACGAGCATTTTGCCGCCGGCAAGCCCGGCTGGAAGACCGACCGCGGGCACATTTACATCTCCTTCGGCAAGCCGGACTCCATTGAGTCCCATCCTTCCGGCGGAAGCTACCAGCGCCCCATGGATGAGGGCGGCGGCGAGACCTCGACCTTCCCGTTCGAGACCTGGCACTATCGCTATCTGGAGGGCGTCGGCGAAAACATCGACCTCGAGTTCGTGGATTCCTGCCAGTGCGGCGACTACCACTTCACCATCGACCGCAGCGAGAAGGACGCGCTGTTGCACGTTCCCGGCGCCGGCCAGACGCAGTGGGAAGAGATGGGGCAGGCCAAGAAGGCCGACCGCTTCAAAGGCGGCTTGGAGAACCTGGGCACCGGACCTCTGTCGTCTTCGCAGCAGGCCAAGCAGTTTGACCGCATCGAGCTGGCCGCCAAGATCTTCGCGCCGCCACCGATCAAGTTCAAGGATCTGGAGAGCTTTATCTCCGAGCACAAACTGCTGAGCGGCCCGGTCTTCCCGTTCGATGTCCGTACCGATTTTGTGAAAGTGACGGAAAGCACGGTGCTGGTCCCCGTCACCATTCAGATCAAGAATCGCGACATCACCTTTGTGACCAAGGACGGCGTGGCCAGAGGCGTTGTCAATGTCCTCGGCAAGGTCACCACCCTCACCCACAAGACGGTGCAGACGTTTGAAGATACGGTAGAGGTTCAGCAGCCCTCCGAACTGCTGGAGAAGTCTCTCGATCGCCAATCGGTTTACTGGAAGGCGCTGCCCCTGCTCCCTGGGCTCTATCGCCTGGATATCGCCATCAAGGACGTGAACAACAAGGACCATATGGGCATCTATGGCAGCAGCCTTGACGTGCCAACCTACCACGACGAGAAGCTGGCCACCTCGACGCTGATTCTGGCCGACCAGATGAACTCTGTCTCCTCACGCGAGATCGGCAGCGGCAACTTCATCATCGGCAATACCTTTATCCGGCCCCGCGTCAGTCCCAATCCGGCCACTCCGGTCAAGTTTCTGCGCAGCCAGCAGTTCAACTTCTGGATGCAGGTCTATAATCTGGGCATCGACCAGGCGACCAAAAGCAACCAGGCTACCGTGACCTACCAGATCATCGATGCGGCGACAGGCGCGGTGGTGCTTGAAAAGGAATTGGAATCAAAGGACTTGGGGGCGCACAGCGATCAGTTGACGGTGGAGAAATCCATTGCCATCTCAGGCCTCCAGCCGGGCAAGTACAAGGTGACGATCAAAGTAAATGACGCGATCTCCAAACAAGAGATTGCGCAATCGGCGCCTTTTGTCGTGGAATAATATGCATGCCGCGCGCATGGGGTTTTTGGGCTCGCAATTCGGTCGACCGATTGCGAGGTTGAGGGCGACGACCCGTTTGCCCTGTTCGAGCCAAAGGGCGGCCACCCGTTGACCCAAATAACCGCAACCGACGATCAATGGGACGAACTCGACGTTCGCAAACTGTCCATGTACCTGGCGTATGGATCTCGGACGTGAGAGCAAACCCCTTGGCTATTCGGAAGTGAATAAAATCCTTCCCCCGTCCATGGGAGGGAAACGCCCGTGACGAAATCGTTGTCCACGAAGGCCAGGACCGCAGCCGCGACGTTTGCGGGACTGCCTTCAATGTTTGACCAGGGTTTAGTCGATCGCGTGCTTGCGTTCGGCTTCGGGCATGTCCGGCGGCATCATGACGGGGCCGGGCAAGATGCAGTTGACGCGAATAAGCGGATTACGGCTGGCCAATTCCACGGCGAAGCAGCATGGCGCAGAGA
>CAVZNE010000301.1:0-3602 GCA_963776445.1 Terriglobales bacterium | reverse complement strand
ATCTGCACGACTCGGCCCACCGCATTATCGAGAAGCTGGGCGGCAAGACCGCGGCCATTGTGGCGCGCCGCGCCGAAGAGGCGGCCAAGAGCATGCTCTGGCCCTCCATCCTCTTTGAGGAGTTCGGCCTGCAATACTTTGGCCCCATCGACGGCCACAACCTGCCGCTGCTGGTGGAGACCTTCAAGTTTCTCAAGACCTTGAACCGCCCGGTGCTGCTGCACGTGCTGACCCAGAAGGGCCGCGGCTTTCAACCCGCTCTCGACCGCCAGAAGAAGTTCCACGGCCTGGGACCGTACGATCCCGAGACCGGCCAGACCGAACCGGCCGGCCAGCCCACCTACTCCGAAGTCTTCGCCACCACTCTCGTCCATCTGGCCCGCCAGGACGAGCACGTTGTGGCCATCACCGCGGCCATGCCCAGCGGCACCGGCCTCGATCTGTTCCGGCCCCACTTTCCGGCGCGCTACTTTGACGTGGGCATTGCCGAGGAGCACGCGGTGGTTTTTGCCGCCGGCATGGCTACCCAGGGCTACCGCCCGGTCTGCGCCATCTACTCCACATTCTTGCAGCGGGCCTTCGACCCTATCGTCCACGACGTTTGCCTGCAAAAACTGCCGGTGGTGTTCTGCATGGATCGCGCCGGACTCTCCGGCGACGACGGTCCCACGCATCACGGACTTTTCGATATCAGCTACCTGCGCGGCATTCCCGAAATCGTGCTGATGGCCCCCAAGGACGAGGACGAACTGGCCGACATGATGAAGACCGCCCTGCAGCTACCCGGACCCAGCGCCATCCGCTATCCGCGCGGCACGGTGACCGGCGTGGCCCGCAAGGTCGAACCGGAAGTGCTTGAAGTGGGCAAGGCCGAGGTGCTCAAGGACGGCTCCGATGTGGCCATTCTGGGACTGGGGACCATGATGCCCCTGGCCCGGGAACTGGCTGCCCGGTTGGAGCGCGAGGGCTATTCCGCCGCGGTCGTGAATCCCCGCTTCGTCAAGCCCCTGGACCGCGAGATGCTCAAGCTTTACGCAGGGCGCGTAGCCGCCTTCGTCACCTTTGAGGATCACGTCATAATGGGCGGCTTTGGCTCCGCGGTGGTCGAGGCCCTCAATGAGATGGGCAGCCCGGTTCCGGTGGTGCGCATCGGCTGGCCCGACCAGTTTATCGAGCACGGCAAGGTGGGCGATCTGCGCGCAAAATATGGCCTGAGCGTGGACGAGGCGCAGGCCCAGGTTCTGCCTTTGCTGGCGCTCCGCAAACGGCCCACGCTGGTGGCCAGTTAGACCCATCATGTCCTTTATCGCCGCGGGGCCGCGCAATCCGAGTCTTTTTTCTGCTTTGGAGAAGAAGCCCCGCCTGGCGTCATTTCAGGGCTTCGATTTCAAAACGGGTTTCGTCCACTGCTCCGGCGTGAATCGTTCGATTCAGGGTCCCGTGTCGCTGTGCGACAATCCTCAACAGACCGGCTTCATGATGCGATTGTTTCAAATTGTTCTGGCGGGAATGGGAATAGCAGCGTTGGCCAGCGTCATGGTCTGTGCGCAAGCGCAGCCGCCGTTTCTTTCCAAAGCTCCTGCTTCTGCCGCTCTGGTGCTGGCGGGCGGCACGGTGGTGGACGTCAGCAACTGGGGCCACTCGGCCAAAGACCTGCCCGATGCCATCGTTGTGGTGCGCGACGGACGCATTGTGGAAGTCGGCTCGCGGCTGGCTGTGCCCATCCCCAAGGGCGCACGGGTCATCGACTGCACCGGGAAGTACATCATCCCCGGATTGGTTGACGGGTTTGCCGGCGTCAACAGCCAGGGGCAGGCCAGCGCCAATCTTTTTATGGGCGTCACCACCGTGGTGGTTTCCAGCGATGCGCACCGCGGGTACGTCGATCTTGCCGCCAATCCCAGCCCTCACTTGTACCTGTTGGACTCCATCGGCGTGACCGACAACTGGAGCCTGCTGACCAGGCACCCGGCGTGGGCTGCGAAGCTCAAGGAAGGGTCTCATCCCGCCGAGTTGAGCCCCGAAGATACGGCTCGCCAGCTTGCGGAGATCGCCCGGATGGGAACCCGGGTGCTGTATCTGAGCCCGAACCTCAGAGCGGCCAATACCCAGTGGATTATTGCCCATGCCCACCAGATGGGGCTGGTCACCTATGGGGTGTTTGCCTCCACGCCCTACAAGGTGGGCATTGAGGCCGGCGTGGACGTTCTGCTGCACATGGGCCGCTATGAACTGGGCGTGATTCCCGCCGAACTGCAGCAACCGCTGGTGGAGAACCCCGATGGAACGGCCGCATCGACGGCCTACGACTACTCCGAGCGCCTGCCGACCACCGATCTGCACCTGCGCACCTATTCCCGTTATCTGGCCACGCACCATGCGGCGTTGATGCCGGCCTTCAGCCAGTACTATCTGCAGTTGCCGGGACATCGCAACCTGTGGAAGGAGCCGGCAGCTTCTCTGCTTGACCCGGCCCGCATGTTCCGCCCCTCGAATCGCGCCACCGGCGAGCTGACCTATCCGCTCCAGCCCTGGACCCGGCGGCTGCCCGGTCTCTCCCAACGCTGGATGGAAGACAGCCAGCGCAAGAAGGCGGACCAGTCCGCACTGCGCCTGTGGAACCTCAATGAAGTCATCTTCTCCGCGTATCCCCACTACCTGGCCGCCAGCGGCGCGGCGGTGAAGGGCACCATGCCCGGCATCTCGCTGCACACCGAACTGGAGATGCTGGTCCGCCTGGGCCTGTCTCCGCGCGAGGCGCTGGCCGCGGCCACCAACAATTACTCCCTCCAGTTTGGCTGGAACGAGCTGGGGCAAGTCGCTGTTGGCCGCCGCGCCGATATTCTCGTGGTCGATGGCGACCCTACCGTCAATATATGGAACGCGCGTCGCATCTTCGGGCTGATCGTGGACGGCAATGTGCTGGACCGCGAAGGGCTGCTGAATCCCAAGCGGTAAAAACTATCCCCGCGTTGCCGCCTGACGCGCCGCAACCGCCAGAATCTCCGGCAGACGCTGTTGCCGATGCTCAAACGACTGCTCCAACTGCCGCCGCACCAGCGCGCTGCCCAGTTGGCCGAGCAGGCCAAAGGGCAGGGAATAGTCGATCTCGTCGGTGACCAGCGTTCCCTCTACACCGTCCCGCGTCTCCGCCTGGATGCCATGGCGGTGGCGAAATTCGTCGAAGGGCCCGCGTATCTGCTGGTCGCAGAAATGGCTGTTCCACTCGAATTCGGTAATCCGGGTTATCCAGCTCACCCGCCGCGGAAACCAGCGGATGGGATAGAAACTGACCAGAATCTCAGACCCCACCCCGGCGGCCACGCTGCGAAAGCGCCGCGCCGGGTCGGCAGCCAGGGGCCGCGCCGGCGGCGGCTGCATGCGCGCGTCCTCAATCCGGGTTTCAAGCCTGGGCGGCATCAGAGGGGGCAAATTCGCCGGGTTGGCGAAAAACGCGAACACCAGTTCCACCGGATACGGCACCCATTGGCGCGTCTCGATTCGCTGCATCATGGCTTTCATGGTAATCGCAGCCGCTCGTTCTCTCTCCAGCCCTGTGGTTAGGAGAACCGCCCCCCATCGGTTAACGTAAGAACAGACGG
>CAVZNE010000300.1:0-6999 GCA_963776445.1 Terriglobales bacterium | reverse complement strand
GTTCGCAGGCCGCTCAATGGCCGCCTCTGGCGCAGTCAGAGGCAGGGCGTTTCCCTGGATCGTGAGTAGCGGCGTTAAGCATCGCTCCATTCTTCTTTGCTAGACATTCAAAATACCGGGCGCGGCTATGGAACCAACGTTGCTTCCAGGCGACAGTATTTTCGCTTCAACATTTCCGCCTAGTCCTCCCGAACGAGGCAAATTGTTGTTTTTTTTGTCGCCGCAGGATCGCAACTTCGTTTTTTCATAAAACGGGTCATTGCGGTCCCGGGCGATCACATCCGTATCTCGCGGAAGGTTGTGATTCTGAATGGAACTGCGCTCGACGAAAAGTATGTAATGCGCAAATCGTGAAGAGTATCCCTATATGGATGAACTCCCAAATGATTCAAGCCTCGAAGGTTGCGCGGCTGCGCCAGCGGGCAACTGGGGCCGATCCGCAAGGTTGCGGTCGAGTATTTGCAAGGTTGGCTGAGCCGTTCGCTTGAAGGATCGGGGAACAAGCAGGCTGCGTGGCGTTCCAATCCGGCGCTGAACGGTCCAGGCGGCTGCATCGGAGACATAGGGGTTCACGCTTTTCACCTGCTCGAATATGTCACCGGACTCCAGGTCACCAGCATGAACGCCTCTCTGCGCACAGTGGTCCCGGGCCGGCGTTTGGACGACGACTGCAACGCTCTGCTGCGTTTGGAAAACGGCGCGAGCGGCGTGCTGATGGCCTCGCAAGTGGCGGCGGGCGAGGGCAATGGGTTGCGCCTGCGTGTGTATGGCGAGAAGGGCTCCATCGACTGGCGGCAGGAGGACCCCAACCGGCTGCGGGTGAAATGGCTGGATGGGCCGGAGGAGATTCGCCATGCGGCGGGCGGCTATCTGAGCGAGGGCGCGCGCTTCGTGACGCGGCTCCCAGGCGGGCATCCGGAGGGCTTCATCGAGGCGTTTGCGGTGCTCTATCGCGAGTTTGCCGATGCGATCATTGCCCGCCAGCAGGGAGCTGCGCATCCGCTGCCGCCGACCCTGCCCGGCATCGTTGCCGCGGTGCGGGGCATGCGGTTTATCGAGCGCGCCATCGAGAGCAGCGGCAAGGAATGCTGGGTGAAGTTTTAGAGCAGACGCAATCAGCCTGGGAGAAATCGAATGAAGACGATCAAGGGACCGGGAGTTTTTCTGGCGCAGTTCGCGGGCGACCAAGCGCCCTTCAACACATTGGAAGGAATGGCGCATTGGGCGGCGGGGCTGGGATTTAAAGGGGTGCAGATCCCCTGTTGGGACCGGCGGCTCTTCGATTTGAAGCTGGCCGCCGAGAGCCAGGGCTACTGTGACGAGGTACTGGGCGTGGTTGCTCAGGCCGGACTGGCGATTACCGAACTGGCCACGCACCTGCAAGGCCAGTTAGTGGCCAGCAATCCGGCGTTCGATGCGATGCTCGAGGGTTTTGCTCCGCCGCAGATCGATCCGCAAGCCCGGCAGGCCTGGGCCGTCGAGCAGTTGGGATGGGCGGCCAAAGCCAGCCGCAACCTGGGGCTGACAGCTCATGCCACCTTCTCCGGTTCGCTGGCGTGGCCTTTCTTTTATCCCTGGCCGCAGCGGCCGGCGGGGCTCATCGACGAGGCATTTTCGGAACTGGGGCGGCGCTGGCTGCCGATTCTCAATCAATTTGACGAGGCCGGCGTGGATGTCTGCTTTGAGCTGCATCCCGGCGAAGACCTGCACGATGGCGTCACCTTCGAGCGGTTCCTTGACGAAGTCGGCGGCCACCGGCGCGCCAATATTCTGTACGATCCCAGTCACATGGTTCTGCAACAGATGGATTATCTGGCCTTTTTGGACATCTATCACGAGCGTGTTCGGGCCTTCCACGTCAAGGACGCCGAATTCCGGCCGAGCGGGCGATCGGGTGTCTATGGCGGCTATCAGGATTGGATCGACCGGCCCGGCCGCTTCCGCTCATTGGGCGACGGGCAGGTGGATTTCAGCCAAATCTTCAGCAAGATGGCGCAGTACGACTATCCGGGCTGGGCGGTGCTGGAGTGGGAGTGCTGCCTCAAGCATCCAGAAGATGGTGCGAAAGAGGGCGCGGCCTATATCCGCGACCACATCGTTCGCGTCACGGACCGGGCCTTCGACGACTTTGCCGGCGTTGCAGCGGATCAGAAGCGGAATCGCAGAATTCTCGGACTGAGTGAGGTGTAAATCCTGAAGCATTTTTGCACTGTTTCCGCTTTAAAACTGGCGGGGCAGCGCAGGCTTTTTGGTGACCGTGGCCAGCTTGCCGGTGACCGCATACTTGCGGCGCTCGACGGGCGTGGAGAGCACCAGGCTGGTCACCGGATTGCCGTAGGGAAGCAGGGCCTCGATCAGCGCCTCCAGGTCGGCCATGCTGGTGGTGGTCACCTTCAGCAGGAAGTCGTCGTCGCCGGTGAGATGGTGGCACTCGCGCACCTCCTCAAGCGTCTGCACGTAGTCCAGCAGGCGGTGGTAGTTCTGCCCGCCGCAGCTCATGCGGATGAAGGCCATCACTTCCAGCCCCAGGGCTTCGCGGTCGATGTCCACCGTGTAGCCGTGCAGGATGCCGACCTCTTCCATCTGCTTCAGGCGCTCCGCGGCAGCGGTTGGCGAAAGGCCCACGCGGCGGCCCAGTTCCGCCAAACTGAGGCGCGCGTTGGCTTGCAGTTCGTCGAGGAGCTTTCTGCCGTAGTTGTCGAGTAATGCCGTGGAATCCATCGCCATAAGGCGTAATCTTAGTTGATTCCATTGCGAAATCCAAGCAAGACCGTGCAATCCATCTGTATTTTCTCCGTCTTCCGGCCTAGGATCGAAACCATGAATAACGTGATTCTTGATGGCCAGCCTCTGAGCTTGGCCGAGATTGAAGCGGTTTCCCTGGCCGCCTGCCCGGTGGCGATTGCTCCCGCAGCGCTGGTTCGCGTGGCCGCAAGCCGGGAACTGATTGAAGAGATTCTGGCCACTGGCCAGACGGTTTATGGCGTCAATACGGGCTTTGGCAAGCTGGCCGACGTGCGTATCCCGGACGGCAGCCTGGAGCAATTGCAGACCAACCTGGTGCGCAGCCATGCCGGCGGCGTGGGCCAGCCGATGTCGGAGGCCGAGTCGCGGGCCATGCTGCTGCTGCGGGCCAATGTGCTGGCCAAGGGCTTCAGCGGCTGCCGCGTCATCGTGGTGGAACGGCTGGTCGCGCTGCTCAATGCCGGGGTGCATCCGGTGATTCCAGAAAAGGGTTCGGTAGGTGCAAGCGGCGATCTGGCTCCGCTGGCGCATCTGGCGCTGGTGGTCATTGGCGAAGGCGAAGCCTATTACAAGGGAGAGCGCTTGCCCGGAGCTGAGGCTTTGCGCCGCGCCGGATTCGCTCCGCTGACACTGGCCGCCAAAGAAGGGCTGGCGCTGTTGAACGGCACGCAGGCCATGACTGCGGTGGGTGGATTGGCCGTGGCGCGCGCGCGCCGCGTGGCGCAGTTGGCCGATCTGGCAGGAGCCATGTCGCTGGAAGCGCTGATGGGCACGCCCGCGGCCTTCGACCCGCGCATTCAGCAGGCCCGTCCGCACGCCGGGCAGATCGCGGTGGGCGAGCATCTGATTCATCTATTGGAGGGCTCCGAGATTCGCGAGTCGCACCGCAAACGCGATCCGCGTGTGCAGGACGCCTATTGCCTGCGCTGCATGCCGCAGGTGCATGGGGCAGTGCGGGGCGTGCTGGCGCATGTGGCCGGAGTGCTGGAAACCGAGGCGGGTTCGGCTACGGATAACCCGCTGGTCTTTCCATCTGGCTCCTCCAAAACGCAAGCCGGCGGAGCAGTCATCTCCGGCGGCAATTTTCACGGTGCGCCGCTGGCTTATGCCTTCGATTACGCGGCCATTGCCATGACCGATCTGGCCAGCATCACGGAGCGTCGCATTGACCGGCTGCTGAATCCCGACATCAACGAAGGCCTGCCGGCGTTTCTGTCGCCGGATGCGGGGCTCTCTTCGGGATTCATGATGGCGCAAATTGTTTCCGCTGCGCTGATCAACGAGTGCCAGGTGCTGGCGCATCCCTCCTCCACGGGCAGCATTCCCACCAGCGGAGGCAAGGAAGATCACGTTTCCATGGGCATGACCGGCGCTCTGAAGCTGCGTCAGATTGTGGAGCATGCGGAGCGCATTGTAGGCATTGAACTGATGTGCGCGGCGCAGGGGGTGGAGTTCCGCAAGCCGCTGCATCCCAGTCCGCAAATCGAGAGCGCCTATGCCGCGGTGCGTGCCGTGGTTCCGCGTCTCGAACAAGACCGGGTTCTGGCGACGGATATTGAAGCCATGGCCGCGGCCATTCGTGCGGGAGCATTCAACGCCTGGTGCGAGTAGCGCTGTAAGTTCTACGCAAGCATTTTGAAAGGGCACGGCTTCATCCGTGCCGCTAACATTCGCGGGCTTTAGCTCCTGAGGAATGACCTTCTTGAATCTGGTACTTGTTCAGAGGTTCCTTTGCAGCCTGTGGTGAAAGTCGAGTTTTGAAAGGGCACGACTTTAGTCGTGCCATAAATGGTTGAAAATGAACACGGGCTTTAGCCCCCGAGGGAAATTTTCGGCCTTTTCGACTTTCACCACAGGCTGTTAGCCCCTGAGGAACGTTTTCTCGGCCTTCTTGATCTTCGCCTCAGCCCGTTAGGAAAGTCTTATTTCACGCTGATGTCCCCATCCGCATCCACCACCAAGGAGTCGCCCTCGATATGCATGGAGCGGACATTCAGCTTGTCCAAGGTGATCTTGAACCCCGTGGCCGCGGTTGAATCGGCCAGCGATTTGCGCAGCAGGTCGGCCGCGTTGATCCGCATGTTGGAAGGGAGTTGGTGGCTGAGGAAAGGGGTGATGAAGAAATTCAGCTCTTTCTGATCGACGATCTTGTCCAGCTTCGCATCGCGGAAGCCGATGGTCTCACCTTCTCCGATCGGAGCCAGGGAGACTTCGGGCGCGGTGTTCAGTGAGATGCCGAGACAACTGCTGCCCCATTGTTTGCCCAGCTTGGCATGGGCCTTGATGATTGCAACAACGCGGTCCTGCACAAAGCTGAGCTGCGCATCGTCGGCATAAATGTAGCAGGGGGTCTGCGCGTTTCCTTTAAGGTAATAGCGTCCGTTGGGGCCGCTGAACAGTTGCTGCTTGAGGGTTCGCTGGAGCACATCGCGGCTCACCTTCAATTCCACGGCGCGCGAAGGCGCCACTGCGCTGGCCAGGAGCAGGAGACTGCCCGCCAGTATCCGCCAAGATGTTGTCATAAGAGTATCGTGCCACCAGAGGGCCAACCATTGCCAGTTTTGCTTGCAAAAAGAATGGGCATCGCTGCGCCGATTTTGCTTTTGTTCGGAGCTAATTTGTTTTGAATCATCGACATGTTTCGATTTTTGCGCAGGGAAGGTGGTCTGACCTGTTGAGACGCACCCTGCATTTTTCTATTGATTTTTGAATAAAATATCCCTAAAATAGAAATCTAGAGTTTCCTCAGAACAGACAGTATCCCCAGCCTGGGTCAGAGGATACATGCACACAGATCACACCTGATTAAGGACACCGAATCGATGGCAAAGCGTCGTGGAAATCCAAATTGGGGCAAGCCGGAGCCCATTGGCCCGGTTGTGCCCACAGTGACCTCCTTCGAACAGATCGTCAAGGAGTTCAAGCTCAGCCCGGATCAATACATCCGGTCCACGCGCCTGCGTGAGTGGGCTCGGCGGAACAAGAATTCCAAGTATATCCCTGAGGCCCTCCTCGAGGCCTGGGGTTTTGAGATTGAATCGACGTTGTAGAACTTTTTCCTTCGCCAGTTCCAGCAAAAGCGCCGCCTTCGAGCGGCGCTTTTGCTGTTATTGGCCGCCATGGGCGAGAATAGAAGCGTGGCCATTCCTAATCCTTCCCGCATCTTCGAACCTCCTTTCACTGACGTCCCTGGAGCAATCGCCGAGATTCGCGCCGGCCGCATGGTTGTCGTGGTCGATGACGAAGATCGCGAAAACGAGGGCGATCTCACCCTTGCCGCCGAGTTTGTGACCCCTGAAGCCATCAACTTCATGGCCCGCTATGGGCGTGGTCTCATCTGCCTCACCCTGACCGAAGACCGCGCCGACCATCTGCGGCTGTTTCCCATGTCGCAGCAGAACTCGTCGCGTTTTGGAACAGCATTCACCGAGACCATCGAGGCGCGCGAAGGCGTAACCACGGGCATTTCGGCCCCCGACCGGTCGCATACCATCCGCACTGCCATCGATCCCGAATCTACCGCCGCGGACCTGGCTCGCCCTGGACATGTTTTTCCGCTGCGCGCGCGAAAGGGCGGCGTGCTGGTGCGCGCTGGTCAAACCGAAGCTTCCGTCGACCTGGCTAGACTGGCCGGTCTGAACCCTTCCGGCGTGATCTGCGAGATCATGCGCGACGACGGAGAGATGGCCCGCATTCCCGACCTGATTCCTTTCTGCAAGGAACATGGGTTGCTGATTCTGACCGTGGCGGAGCTGATCCGCTACCGGTTGCGGCACGAGCGGTACATTGTCCGCGCCGGCGAGAGCCGCATCCAGACCCGCTACGGCGAGTTCCGCATGATCGCCTATGAGAGCGAAGTGAACGGCGGCGAGAGTCACATCGCCCTGGTGCGTGGCGACCTTTGCGCCGGCTGCCCTGCCTTTACCAGCGGTTCCGCGGAGGCGCCTTCGACGTCGGAGTTTGGCGTCGTAGCGCCTGCCGGTACTGAGCAGCCCGCCCCATGCGATCATGCCGTTCTGGTGCGCGTGCATACGCGCTGTACCGCAGGCGACGTGTTTGCCGCCGACTGCCGTTGCCGCGAAACGCTGGACCAATCCATGCGCATGATCGCCGAAGAAGGCTGCGGCGTGTTGCTCTACCTGCACAACACCTCGCGCGGATTTGAAATTGAAAGCGCGCCTGTTGCCGAGGGCGTCGCTTCGTCCGAGGCTCCGGACGGGGACACTGCACGACTCATTTTGCACCGGGAACTGC
>CAVZNE010000299.1:0-5480 GCA_963776445.1 Terriglobales bacterium | reverse complement strand
TGCTGTTCGTCCTTGCTCGACTACGAGTACGTATTGCTCTCCACCTCTTCTACGAAGACGTCTATTCCCTCTCCGGCGCGGAGCGCATCGAGTGGGCGCGCCGCGCGGAAGCCGCGGCCCTCTCTGCCGACCCGCGCATCACCAACTCCGACGGCGGCAGCTTTGACGCCGCCACCGGCAGCATGGTCCTCGCCAACTCACGCGGCTTTGTGGGCGGCTACCGCACCAGCTATGCCGGAGTTTCCGCGGCTCCCTTGGCCATGGACGCCGACGGCTCCATGCAGCGCGACGGCTGGGGAAGTAGCGCGCGATGCTTCGCGCATCTCGAATCCCCTGAAGAGATTGGCAAGGAAGCAGCCCGCCGCACGTTGCGCCGTTTGGGCGCGCGCCGGGTTTCCACCCAGCAGGTCCCCATCGTCTTCGCGCCAGAAGTGGCGCGGTCCCTGATCGGCTCCGTCTTTGAGGCCGCTTCGGGAGATTCCATCTGGCGCAGCGCCTCCTTTTTGGCCGGCCGCTTGGGCGAGCAGATCGCCGCTTCCAATCTCACCATCGTCGACGACAACCTGATGCTGCTGCCCACCGGCGCGGGCGGATTTGGCTCCTCGCCCTTCGACGGCGAAGGCCTCCCCTCGCGTCGCACTGTGATCGTAGAAAATGGCGTCCTGCAGAACTACCTTTTGAACACCTACGCCGCCCGCAAACTGGGCATGAAGTCCACCCACAACGCCTCGCGCGGACTGGCCGGCACGCCCGGTATCGGCTGCGGCAATCTTCATCTGGAGCCGGGCACGCAGACCCCGGAAGAGATCCTCGCCGCCATCCCCGCCGGCCTCTACGTCACCAGCCTGATGGGTTTTGGCGTCAATGTGGTCACCGGCGACTACTCCCGCGGCGCAACCGGCCTGTGGATTGAAAATGGCCAACTGACCCACGCGGTGGAAGAGGTCACCATCGCCGGCAATCTCGCCGAGATGCTTAAAAACGTCACCGCCATCGGCAGCGACCTGGAGTTCCGCGGATCGGTCGCCTCGCCCACCCTGCGCATCGACGGCATGACCATCGCGGGAGCCTGAGCGAGGTGTCCGTGCCCAGTGATCTCGAAACCCTGCCCTTCGACCCGGCCAACGCCAAGGCCGCGCTGGCCCAGCTACCCACCAGCGCGGCGGTCTTCGCCCTCTATGGCGAAGCGGAGCACTACGAGCCCTACATTGGCCGCACGCCCAACCTGCGCGGCCGTCTGGAGCGGCTCTTGCAGCCCTCGGCCAAACATCCGCGCCGCTTGCAACTGGCCGGCCTGGTGCGGCGCATCGAGTGGCGGCTGACCGGCTCGGAGTTCGAGTCGCTTTTATTGCAGTTTGAACTCCTCCAAAACGAGTACGGCTCCAAATGCCTGGAGCGGATGCACCTCCGACCTCCGGCGTTTATCCGTTACCTGGGCAGCAACGCCTTTCCGCGCGTCACGGTAACCCACCGGCCCAGCCTGCGCGAGGCCGCCTGGGCCTACGGTCCCTTCCCTTCGCGAGCAGCCGCCGAGCGCTATGCCGACGAGGCCCTCAAGCTGTTTCTGCTGCGCCGCTGCACAGATGACCTGGACCCCAACCCCAGCCATCCCGGCTGTGTCTACTCAGAAATGAAGATGTGCCTGGCCCCCTGCTATCAGGGCTGCACAGACCAGCGCTACGCCCAAGAGGCCGCGACGGTAGAGAGCTTTCTAGCCACCCGCGGCGAAAGCCGCCTGGTCACGCTGCGCGCCGAGCGCGACCAAGCCTCCGCCAACCTCGAATTCGAAACCGCCGCTGCGATTCACGCTCAGGTCGCCAAGGTCGAGAGCGTCCGCGCCCTGGCCGCCGAACTGGTGCGCCCGCTCAACCAGTTGCGCGCGGTCATTCTGCAAGCCTCCGCCAATCCCGGCGAAGTGGCCGTCTTTCTCTTTGAAAACGGTGCCCTGCGCGGCCCGGCGGCATTTTCCACCCTGGGCATGCGCATCCAGAACGAGCAGTCGGGCTCCACGTCGCTCTTCGCCCAGCCCATGGCCCTCGAACCGGTCCCGGAAACAGAGATCAGGGAACAGGGATCAGAGATCAATCCGCAGCAGTCAGGGGACGAAGAAACGGCACCGGAGAGCCTATCCGCCGCGAACATTCCCGCCGAAATCGCCCCCAAGCGAAAGCCGCCCCGCGGCCTGCTCGAAGCCCGCATGGAAGCAACTCTCGCCGCCCTGTCCGAGCCTTCCCAAGCTCCCTCGCCAACCCTCCGCCAGGGCCATCTGGCGCTGCTCAAGCGCTGGTACTACCGGCCTGAAGCCCGCCGCACCGGCGAAATCTTCTTCCCCGACGCCGCAGGCCACTGGCCAGTGAAATCCCTGCTGCGCGGTGTGGGGCGCGTCTTTGCCAGCCGCTTCAAGCCTTCGACCAACGGCGAAGCCGCATAAAAGCCCTGAGACTGCCGCCTGCCGCCGCTGATACACTGGGCCATCAAGGAGATCCACAAAAATCCCATGGTTGAGCTGCTGCCCTCCATCTTGTCTGCTGATTTTGCCCACCTGGCCGATGCGGTTGCCGCGGCCGAGCGGGGCGGCGGTACGGTCATTCACGTGGACGTGATGGACGGCCATTTTGTGCCCAACATCACCCTCGGGCCGCCAGTCGTCAAGAGCCTGCGCAAGGTCACCAGCCTGCCGCTCGACTGCCATCTGATGATCGAGAACGCAGACCAGTTCATTCCCGCCTTTGCCGATGCCGGGGCCAACTGGATCAGCGTCCATTACGAGGCCTGCCGCCATCTGCACCGCACCCTGGAGCTGATCTCCCAGCACGGCATGAAGCCGGCGGTCGTTCTCAATCCGGCCACCAGGGTCGATCTGCTCCTCGACATTCTGCCCATGGTGCACCACGTGCTCGTCATGAGCGTCAATCCCGGCTTTGGCGGGCAGCGCTTTATCGAATTTTCGCTGGATAAAATCCGCCGCCTGGCTGAATTGCGCCAGGAACTGGGGCTGGCGTTTAGAATCGAAGTGGATGGCGGCGTGGCTCACGACACGGTAGCCCGCATCGTCCAAGCAGGTGCGGATCTGCTGGTGGCTGGCAATGCCGTTTTCGGCGCGGGCCGCCCTGAGCAGGATGCGCGTGCCCTTTTGGCTGCAGCCCGCGAGGCAGCGGGCGAATAAGTTTTTTAGCTTGAATCAAGTCAAGGCGGACGGCCTGTCGACGGGCCGTCGCCGCAATGAGGTGGTATGAACCGGTTGTCGTTGAAGATTGCCGCGCTGGCTCTGGCGGTCCTGGTTCTGGGCGTTTCCGCCCAGGCCAAGGACAAGAAGCCCAAGCACAAGAAAAACCAGGACCTGAGCGCCAACCCGCTGGCCAACGTGGCTTCCAAACAGCCCGACAAGGAGCTCTTCGACAAGGCCATGCTGGCCCTGAAGAAGGGCCGCTTCGACGTGGCCCGGCTTGACCTGCAGACCATGCTCAACACCTATCCGGATTCGGAATACCGGATGCGCGCCAAACTGGCGGTGGGTGACAGTTGGTTCAAGGAGGGCGGCACCGCGGCCCTGACCCAGGCCGAGGCCGAATACAAGGACTTCATCACCTTCTTCCCTCAGGCCCCTGAAGCAGCCGAGGCGCAGATGAAGGTGGCCGACATCTTCTATCAGCAGATGGAGAAGCCCGATCGCGACTACCTCAACGCCCAGCGCGCCGAGCAGGAATACCGGGCCATGATCAACCAGTTCCCCGACTCCACCCTGGTGCCCCGCGCCAAGCAGAAGCTGCGCGACGTGCAGGAGGTTCTGGCCGAGCGCGAAACCCAGATCGGCCTCTACTACGGCAGCCGCGATAACTTCTCCGCTTCCATTGCCCGCCTGCAAACGGTGGTCGATACCTACCCGCTCTATTCCAAGAGCGACCAGGCTCTGCTGGGCATCGGCGATGCCTATTCCGGCGAAGCTCACGCCATCCGCATGGCTCCCGGCCTGTCTAGTTCAGTTCGGGAACGGCTGACCGCGGTTTACCAGGACAGGGCCGCCTCGGCTTACACCAAGGTCATCACCCGCTATCCCATGGCTCCCCGCGTGGAAGATGCGCGTGACCGCCTGGTGGCCATGAATCGCCCCGTTCCCGAGCCTACCCAGGAAGCTGTGGCGGAAAGCGATGCGGAAGAACGCAGCCGCCAGGCCCTCCACTTTACCGACAAAACGCTCGGACTCATCAAGCACGGACCCACGGTGGTTGAGGCTGTCCACGTCGGCGAACCCAGCCTCGAAGATCCCAAGCGCACCCTGGCCCCCGACATCACCAAGCAGAACATTGCCCTGTTTACTGATGCGGTCAACGCCGGCAAGCCCGTTGCGCACACCGGAGCCGTTACGCCGACAGGCGTCAACGAGCCTCCGCGCAGCGACCAGCCCTCCACGGCGCCGTTGCAGCTTGAAACGCCTGCCGCCGGCTCCGGCGTGGGCGTGCAGATCGTCAACGCGCCCGCCGCCGATCCCAACGCCGTCATCAAGCCGGTCGGACCCGTCAGCACCGCTCTTCCCTCCGCGGAAAAGCCCGCCGAAGCCCCCGATCAGGTCAACGAAGTCAAGCCCGGCTCCACACCGGCTCAGTCCACTGCCGACGCCAAGAAGAAGAAGCCCAAGGCAGACCTCAGCGACGAGTCCTCCAGCCGCAAGAAAAAGAAGAAGGGCCTGGCCAAGATCAACCCCTTCTAAACCGATCGCAGCTTTAACATAAAGGCCGCTCCCCTCACCGGGAGCGGCCTTTTTCGTTTGGACGGAATGCGCGTCTTCTGTGCCTTCGAAGCCTCCTGCAAAATTCAATCGAGAATGCGAAAAGTGTCAGGGCACGACTTTAGTCGTGCCGAAAGAGCACCACAATATGTTGGGCTTTAGCCCCTGCGGTTCTTGTTTTCAACTATTTGCAATTCCGCAGCGGCTAAAGCCGGAACCCAAATTGGCGCGTTTGCGGCACAACTAAAGCCGTGCCCTGACACAAGATAGTTTTGCAATCGGTTCTTCGGTATTACACTTGTAAATGAGGTAATACCGAAAAGGGGGACCCCATGGAAACCACTCTCACCAGCAAAGGTCAGGTCACCATCCCCAAGCACATTCGCAATTCCATGAACATGCAACCGGGATGCAAAGTGGTGTTTGCGGTCAACAACGAAGGGGAAGTAGTTCTGCGCAAAAGCGGCCCCATCGAAGAGCGCCGCCCCGACCGCTTCGACCGCGCCATTGGAGCAGCCGAAATCAAGTTGGGATGCTCCACCGATGAGTACATGGAGCTGCTTCGTGGCTATGACGACGATCCTGCTTGACGCCAATGTGATCCTGGACGTTTGGGATCCTGACCCTGTCTGGCAGGCATGGTCGAGCAGTCAGATGCGCAGTTTGTCGCTCCTAAACGAATTGGCGATCAATCCGATCGTTTATTCGGAGATTTCGGTTTCGTTTGCGACCCCCTCCGCACTCGACGACAAGC
>CAVZNE010000298.1:0-6426 GCA_963776445.1 Terriglobales bacterium | reverse complement strand
CAATGGAATGGCAAGCGCTACGCCATGTCCGGGGCACTCCCGATCGATGTCGATGTCGACTCCGTTCCGCAAGGGCACGGCTATGTGGAGATGACTGTGACAGAGCCGAATCCGTTTTTCAACGAAGGCGCAGTTCTGCATGGTCACGAGTTTCATTACTCACGCGTCGTGCGCCAGCCGGATATGCCCATCGCGGCCTGCAATGTGAACAGAGGAACCGGATGCTATGACAAGCGCGACGGACTGATCCTCAACAAGATATGGGCCGGTTACACTCACCTGCATGCGTTCGCGTCACCGGAGTGGGCAGCCGGCCTCTTGCGCGCTGCACGCGCGTACAAGAACGAATTCGGAACTCCACAGTCGACGTCCGTGCAGTTGTAGATCAGTTTTGATTTGAAAGGTATCATGACTCTCTTAACCTCCATCGTAATTTACGCGGGATTGGTCTTCTTCTTCGCCGGCAGTGTGTGGCGCATTCTCTACTATTCCCGGATGCCAGTCCACCTGAGGTGGGAGCTTTACCCAGTGCCGGGTGAGGGCGTCAAGCGGGCCGCGCACGGCGGTTCTTACTTTGAAGAGAAAAACTGGTGGAAGGCTAAACGCCATGCGCATCCGTTCAATGAACTGAAAACCATGCTCGCCGAAATTGTCTTGTTGCGCGGCGTCTGGAAACTCAATCGCTCTCTATGGTGGGTTTCCTACCCTTTTCATATGGGGCTCTATTTCCTCATCTCGGGGTGTTTTTTCTCGGCCTCGGGAATTGTATTCGCGAAGTATCCCTTCGCGCCTCTGCTGTTATTCGCGACACGGATATTTGCGTGGGCCGGTCTGGCGCTCACGCTTGTTGGCAGCGTGGGCCTGTTCTTGCGCAGAGTCTTCGATAAGCAACTGCGGAACTACACTGCCCCAAGCCATCTGTTCAATGTTGCAGGCTTTGCGCTTGCCTGTGCGCTGATTCTTGCGGGATATCTTGGCAGCACAATGCCGCCGCTTAAAGACACTGTTTACAGCCTGTTGACCATGCATGCGGGACTGCGCTTGCCCTTGCTCGTGAATCTCGGCCTGATGATGGGATCGTTCATGACCGGGTATGTTCCTTTTACGCACATGGCGCATTACATCGGGAAGTATTTCACTTATCACTCGGTGCGATGGGATGACGCGCAGAAGAACAACTCCATGGAAGTCCACATCGCGGAGTGCCTCGCCTACCATCCAACGTGGTCGGGATCTCATTTCGGTGGTGAAGGAACAAAGAGTTGGGCGGAGATCGCTACAACCAGCCCGGTCGGTACTGAGAGGAATAAATAATGAGCAATCTAACGCGAATCAGCGAAGCATCGCGACCGGGCCGCGAGCCAATAGCCGACCTGGATGAGAAGGACCTTGCGCCTCTGCCCGCGGCTCTCGATGAAGGGCGGCAGGGCCCAGCGCTGACTCCGCTCAGCGCTCAGGTCATCGAGCGGTGTGAATGCGGTCTCGATGGCGCTTGCGCGCTGAACATTGCAAGGCCAAAGTCACGCGAGGAAGAAGACGTTCTGGTTGCATCCTTTCTTTCCGGCCTGGAGAAACTTTTCAACAAGGAAAACAACTGGACATTTCTACAACCGCTGCTACTGACAATGGAGCACTGCACAGGCTGCCAAACATGCTCCACTTCCTGCCATATCTATGAATCCAGCGGGCGCAAGGAGATCTATCGCCCGACATTCCGCACCGAGATTCTGCGCCGCCTCTACTTCAAGTACGTAAAGCACGGCGGTCTGCTCAGCGCCTGGCAGCATGGCAATGTTGAGCTGAATTGGCCGCTGGTCGCCCGTCTCGCCGAGCTTTCGTATCGCTGCAATCTCTGCCGTCGCTGCGCGCAAGCCTGCCCCATCGGCGCGGACAATGGCCTTGTTGCTCGCGAGCTGAGAAAAATTTTCAGTCAGGAGATGGGAATCAGCCCCAAGGAACTGCACGACAAAGGGTCCATGTTGCAGTTGAAGAGCGGATCCACCACCGGCATGAACCCGGCCGCGGTGCGCGACAATATGGATTTCGTCGATGAGGAAATGAGTGAGAAGACGGGGCTCGACATACACACGCCCTGGGACGTGGAGGGCGCAGACATCCTCCTGATCCACAATGCCGGCGAGATCCTTGCCTGGCCTGAAAATCCCGGCGCGTTCTCCGTCATTCTGAACGCCGCTGGCATCAAGTGGACGCTCTCTTCCGAACTGTCCGGCTATGATGGCGTCAACTATGGCCTCTGGTATGACGATGCCCAGTTCTCCCGTGTGGCCATGAAGCATCTTGAAATTGCCCGTAAGCTGAAGGTGAAGGCCATCGTTGTGGGCGAGTGCGGTCATGCGCATAAGGCACTGGGCGTGATTGCGAATCGCATCGCGCTGGGCGACCTCGATATCCCATTCGTAAGTTCAATGACTCTGTTGCGCGACATCGTGCTCAGCGGAAAGCTTGCCTTGGATCCATCGCGGAACGACTTCCCCGTCACATTGCACGACCCCTGCAACATGGTTCGGCTCATGGGTATCGTCGAGCCGCAAAGGGAGATTCTGCGCAAGATTGCGCCTCAATTCCGCGAGATGGAGCCCCATGGCGTAGACAACTACTGCTGCGGCGGAGGCAGCGGTTTCGCGATCATGAGCCCCAATAACTTTGACGATTGGCGCTCCCAGGTCTCGGGCCGCAAAAAGCTGGAGCAGGTCATGGAGGCATTCTCCGACTCTCTTGATCCGGCAATCTCAAAATATGTTTGCGCGCCTTGCAGCAACTGCAAGGGACAACTGCGCGATCTGTTCTCCTATTGGGATATATGGGAGAAGCACCGCATTCTCTATGGGGGCTTGGTCGAACTAGTCGTCAATGCCATGACTGACGTGAACCCTGGATTTATCGATTGGGAATGGCGTTAATTGCGCCCATTCTCGCGGCCCGCGCATAAGCTGCGGCAGACGCATCGGGAAACAAACAGGCGGTGTTACCACTTCCAACTCGGAGTGGTAACACCGCCTGTTTTATATGCCTTTGGTCGCAAGGATAAGAAGCTCAGCCCCTGAGCACGCCTGCTGAAGTATAGTCACGGCCGCCCCACGGAGTCGTCACAGCCGGCAGCTCCGGTGTGGCCGTGAGCAGCTCGATTGCGCCATCGTGTAGCAGTACGGTATCTTCCACCTTCGCGCCCTTCATGTTTGGGTTCCAGGCAAACGCCTGCCGCGATGTTGCACGCTCTCCACCGCCAGGCCTCGCCACCCATTCGCGTTCCAGGTATCCCGTTGCTCCGCCCTGGTGGTGCATCCGCTCTTCTCCCGCGCATCCCAGGGCCGCATACGCTTCCTCGGCGACCTTGAAAAGCCCATCGCTTGTCGCCCCTTCGCGCGTGGCGTGCAAAAGCCGCGCGTTCACCTGCGCAACAACTGCCATCCGATCAGCGAATTCCGCGTCTTCTCCACCGAACTGCACAAAGCGCGTCATCGAAACCGACAGTCCCCAGCGCCTGGCGCAAAACCCCAACATGCCCAGCCGTTCCAGCACTCCTCCACGCGGCACGGCATGACGATAGCCCAGCGCCCTTGCATCCACTGCCGTTAGATAGGTGCTCGGCATAATCCCCAGGTCGAGCAATTGCTCTGCAAGCATGCCTTGGAACGCTCTCTCGCTTATCCCCGGCTCCACACGGCGCAACACGGCAGTCGCGGCCTTGGCCGCATGACTCCCCAGCCACCGATACCGCGTGACCTCGCCTTGAGTCAGTTCATACCGCAGGCTCTGCATGGGCAGCACTTCATAGCCGAACTGCGGCATATCGCTTGCAATCTTTGCGGAGCCGGCGATGAGGCCAATCGAAGCTGGAACATCGTTTGCATACCAGGGATTGATCACTGGCTCGTAGCCGAGCCCCGCGAACTCTTCCTCTCCCAGACGGGCGGCTTCGTTGTTGGTGGTCAAGTAGTAGGCTCCGCCCTCACGCGTTACCAGCAGGCTTGCCGCACCTGACTCCTTCAGCACACCCACGCGCACATCCACCAACCCGGCCGTAGCCCAGGCGATGTTTTCGTGCCGGGAAATCAGTACGGCATCCATCCGCTTGTCCAACAACAGAGCGGCAATCTGCCTGCGCTTCTGCGCGACTTCCGCTATGCGCGCCTCATCCTTACCGAACATATACTTTTCCATCGTTATCCTTCCTTGTTATGCCTGCTCCGTCGCAATGGCAGGCCGGTCCAACGTGCGATACTTCCGGCCCACGCCGAACACCGCGAGCGTTCCTATCAACGGCATAATGCCCACCAACAGGAAGACGGGCGCGTAGGAGACGCGATCAACCAGGAATCCGGTCAACAGCGGAAAGAGCATTCCGCCCAACCCTCCGGCAAGTCCCATCAACCCCGCGGCGCGTCCCACTTGGCTATCGGGAAACAAATCGGTTACCGTGGCAAACATATTCGCAGAGAGGAAATTGTCGGCGGCAATCGCAATGCAAATC
This sequence comes from Terriglobales bacterium, assembly GCA_963776445.1. Lineage (GTDB taxonomy): Bacteria > Acidobacteriota > Terriglobia > Terriglobales > Acidobacteriaceae > Telmatobacter. Next base: position 1,934 of record CAVZNE010000298.1, on the reverse strand, counting down.
ATCACCATCGCCGGAACGAGGTTGTGCATGAAAGGCACCGCGAGACTGGTAAGACAGAGCAGCGCGCTGCCGTACATCGAGATGCGGCGCGAGTTCCGCACTGAAAAGCCTCTGCGCATCAGCAGTCCGGCTACCCATCCGCCTGCTATGCCGCCCACGTCGCCCATCAGAAACGGAATCCAGGCCACAATGCCAATCTGGATCATCGTCAAATGGCGTGCGCTGAACAGATAGCTTGGAATCCAGTACCAATAGAACTGCATCACCGGACCGATGAAGAACCTGCACAACATCACCGCCCAGGTGGACGAAAGGCTCAGCATGGCCCGTATCGAAATGGTAGCCTGCCCCGCAATGGCTTCCACCTTGGGTTCTTTCTTGTACAACACCCACCAGAGCGGGATCCAAAGGAGCGCAGCCAGCGTGGGCACCAGAAACGCCACGCGGAATCCGAAATGCTGCAGCAGAAAGACGATCAGCGGCGGAGCGATCGTCGCGCCAATCACGCTGCCGCCGTTGAATATGCCGATGGCCAGCGTCCGGTCCTTCTTGGCAAACAGACGGTTGACCGTCTTGATGCCGCCTGAATACGCGCCGCACTCGCAGGTTCCTTTCGCGAATTGCGTGACTCCAAGCTGAACGCCAGAGCCTGCCAGCATCTGAGAACCGGTGGCCGCGGACCATCCGAGCACGGCCAGGGACAGACCCATGCGCGCACCCAACCGGTCCATCATGTAGCCCATGGGAAACTCGCCGGTCATCATGCCGAACCCCAGCGCGGAGACGATACGTCCGTACTGCTGGTTGGTAAGGCCGAAGACAGTCCGTAGCACCGGCGCCAGCACGGAGATGGTCTGGCGGGCAATGAAAATAATGACCGTAAGAAAGAAGAGCAGACTGAGAACGATCCACGGGTGCCGGCTTCCGTGCGCATCCGGAGCGGTTACGGTTTCATCGCGGCGCATTTCTTCCACTTCTGGCAAGCGTCCCCCAGCATCACAATGCGGCAGGCAGCGCCCCGCGGGCGATACCGCCAATTCTGTTGGCAACCGGTATGTCCGTGGCAGAAGCCTACGCCCGCATGCAGCGAGATTCAAACCACGGGCGAGCGCTCTCCAGTACCCGATTGACGTTCTTCACATTCTGCGCACCGACGGTGTTGAGCCACTCTTCCAGTGCGGCCGGACCGTGCTTTGCATACAGCACGCACGTTGCCCTGCCTGCCAGAACACCATGAAACTCCACGCCGCTCTCAGCCACCAATTCCAGGGTCCCAACGAGGTTTTCGTTGAGACGCTGGAATTGGTGGCTGAGAGCGGCGTCAAGTTCCACGGTGTTCTGGCTGGCCGCGCCTCGTGGCAGGAGGGCGTGCCCGTCTATGCCAAGCACGGTCCTGTGGCGCTGGAAGAGTGGCTCAACACGGTCGGAGCGCAGAACGTAGAGAACATTAATCGCGTGCTGGAGCACGCGCGCCCGTGGTATGAGGCGCGCTGCATGCAGGCGTAGCGCTTGCCGCCGCGGACAGGCCGGAAGCGAAGATAGCCGGAGGCGGCAACGCAGGGCATGGGCTTGTGCGCGCGCCTGCCGCGAAGAATTGCTGGGGGACGCTTGCCACAAGTTGACGAAATTCGCCACGAGGAAAACGCGGCTCCGGATGCGCCGGTAAGCCGGCATCCGTGGATCGTTCTCAGTCTGCTCTTCCTACTCACGGTCATCATTTTCATTGCCCGCCAGACGATCTCGGTGCTGGCGCCGGTGTTGCGCACTGTCTTCGGCCTCACCAACCAACAGTACGGACGAATCGTCTCCGCGCTGGGGTTCGGCATGATGACCGGCGAGTCCCCATGGGCTACCTGATGGACAAGCTGGGTGCGCGCATGGGCCTCTCGCTGGCCGTGCTCGGATGGTCCGCGGCCACCGGATCGCAGATGCTG
>CAVZNE010000297.1:0-5011 GCA_963776445.1 Terriglobales bacterium | reverse complement strand
GGCAGCGATGGCGTTGCCGAAGGCCTGGCTTTCTTCCCAGAATCCGACGACCGCGTTGGAAACCAGCAAAAGGAGGATGATGAAGATATCCGGCCAGTGCCGGACCGCGCCCGACAGTATCACCGCCGCTTCGATCATCCACGGTACCCAGAAATAGCTGAGGAATTTCAGGAACGCATTGGTTTTCTTTTCTTCGATCTCATTGGGCCCGTATTGGGTCAGCCGTTTCTGCGCCTCGGTAATTGGAGAAGAACCCACCGCAGAATTCGACAGCAAAATCTTCTTCAAATATGGCTGTAAAGTCGTTCAAGCAGCACTCACAGAAACACAGCAACAACTTGAACTTGCTCAAATCCTTCATGCACAATCTCTTTACCCAGATCTTATTCCTCCTGACGAAGTATTAGAATGTATGACTCTGCAAAACAAAGATCGTATCGTTGAAAAAGTTATGGCTAAACAAAAAGCTATGCAAGAGCAGCAACAAAAAATCGAACAAATGCAGATGCAACAAATGGAAGTGGACAATCTTACAAAAGTTGCCTATGCGCATAGCCAAGAAGGTCTTGCCAAAGAGCGTGTGGCTAAGATTCAGACAGACCAAGCAGCGAGCGGAGCAGCAGGCCTTGCGGGCGCTCGACGAGCACGAGATTGACTTCATCGTCCTGGCGCGTTTCATGAAGATCCTCTCCCCTAACTTCGTCTGGCGCTTCAAGAATAAGATCATCAACATCCACCCCTCCCTCTTGCCCAGCTTCCCTGGGCCCCAGGCCTACCGCCAGGCCTACGAGCAGGGTGTGAAGATCATCGGCGTCTCCTCCCACTTTGTGACGATGAACCTCGATGAAGGGCCGATCATCGCCCAGGATTGCTTCACTGTGCGCCCTCACATGACCTTGAAGCAGATCGTCGCCGCCGGGCAGAAACTCGAAGCCGCCACCCTGCTTAAACGCGGCAGGAGTGGGCTGGCGCCATGGGCTTGCCCTTGGTGCAGCCAAAGGCCTTGCCGAATTCGTCGAAGTTCTGCACGGTGCCGTTGACGCGCCAGCGGCCGGGCGAGTGAGGATCGACCAGCGCCGCCTGGCGGGCCGACTGTTCGGTCTGGTTCTGGCACCACACCTGGGCAAAGCCGATGAAGTAGCGCTGCGCCTCGGTGTAGCCGTCGATTTTGTCGTCGATGGTTTTGCCCTCGGCTGCCAGGGTATCGAGCAGGGCCATGTAGGCGATGCGCAGGCCGCCATTGTCGGCGGTGTTTTCGCCCAGGGTGAGCTTGCCGTTCAGTTTTTGCGCCGGGGCGTCGCCGTTGGCCGCTGCGGCCTCGAAGCTGCCGTATTCCGCCACTTCGCAGTCGGTGCGCTCGGTAAAGGCCTTGCGGTCCGCGGCGGTCTGCCACTCGCGGAGATTGCCATGGCCGTCGTACTGCGAACCCTCGTCGTCAAAGCCGTGGGTCATTTCGTGGCCAATGACCACGCCGATGGCCCCGAAGTTGACCGCGGGATCGATGCTGAAATCAAAGAACGGCGGCTGCAGGATGCCAGCCGGGAAGTTGATGTCGTTGAACGACGGATCGTAGTAGGCGTTGACCGTGGGCGGCGTCATGCCCCACTCCTTTTCGTCCACCGGCTTGCCCAACTTGGCAAAGTTGTAGTTGCGCTCATAGACGCTGCTCCGATGCAGGTTGCCGATCAGGTCGTTGCGGTCCACCTTGACGCTGGAGTAGTCGCGCCACTTTTCCGGGTAGCCGATCTTGTTGCGGATCAGCGCCAGCTTCTCTTCCGCCGCCTTTTTGGTGGCGTCGCTCATCCAGGGCAGGGTCTTGATGTCGTCGCCCAGGGACTTCTCAAGGGCAGCCACCAGCTTGTCCATGCTGGTTTTGGCCGCGGGAGGAAAGTTCTGCTTGACCCAGTCCTGTCCGACAGCCTCACCGAGCGCCAGGTCGGTTGCGGAAGAGCACTGCTTCCAACGCGGCGTGGGTTCCTTCTGCCCCGCGAGAGTCTTGCCGTAGAAGTCAAAATTCTCGGCGAAGAAGGCCTTGGGCAGGTTGGTGGCCTGTCCGTGCAGAACGTGCCAGCGCAGATAGCTCTTCCAGGCGGGTACCGGCTCGCTCTGGATGAGCGTGCTGAGCGTCTTGAAGAACTCCGGCGTGGCTACATTGAGGGTGTCGAATTGGCCGATGCCGATGGCGTGGAAGTAGGCAGCCCAATCAAAGGCCGGCGTGGCTTTCTGAAAATCGGCAACCGTATAGATGTGGTAGCGGTTGGCAGGTTCGCGCAGGTCGGTGCGGCTGGTGGAGGCCTTGGCCAGCGCGGTTTCAATCTCCATGACCGATGCGGCTTCCCTGGCGGCCTGCTCGGGCGTGTCCCCGGCCAGAGTAAACATCTTCTTCAAGTGCTCGACGTACTGGGCGCGGATGGCGGTGAAGCGCTTGGAATCGACAAGGTAATAGTCGCGATCAGGCAAAGACAGGCCGCCCTGGCCGATCTGGGCGATCTGCTTGGACGAATCCTTGTCGTCCTGGCCGACGCCGAACTCGAAGAAACCGTCGGGCGTGCCGTCGTTCTCAAGGGTGCTGAGCAGGGCAGGAAGCTGCTTTGCCTCGGACAGAGAGGCGATCTGCTTCCAGGCTGGCTCAATCGGCGTCAGGCCCTTCTTTTCCACCAGCGCCGTATCCATGCAGGCGGCAAAGTAGTCGCCGAACTGCTTTTGCAGAGGGGACTTGGGGCTTTTGGCGGCGGCGTCCAGTTCTTCCCAGAGCAGGTAGCGGTTGCGCTCGCCGAGCAGCGAAAAGGAGCGCGCCCAGCGTACCTGGTCGCCCGGAATGGGGTTGCTCTTGACCCAGTTGCCGCACGAGTACTGGTAGAAGTCGGTGCAGGGATCGGCGGTCTTGTCGATGGCCGAAAGATCGAAGCTTTTGATGACCGGGGGTGGCGCGGGCTTGGCGGCGTCAGCCTGCGAGGCTGCAGGCGCCTGGGCCAGGGCAGTTCCAGCCGCCAGCAGCAGAATGGAAGCGAGACGAAAGCTGTTCATTGAATGTCCTCTTGGAATCGGGGTCGACCGGCACAAACCTCGGCGCACAAAGCGGTCGCGGATGAAGGTCAGGATCAGGTTTGGAGCAGCCAAACTGGTGCGGACTGCGTTGCTTAGGAGGCTATCACGGCAGGGCAGGCAGCAGTCATGGCTGCGCCGGTCGGCAGTTATAGCGGGCGTTAGAAGCTTCTGTCCCTGCTATACACTACTTGCGATTCCCTCTGGAGGCAGACTCATGTTCAAGCGGCATCCTCTTGCTCTTGCAGTGCTTTTTGCAGTTGGCGTGGCCAATTTGTATGCCCAGCCCGCGACCAAGCCAGCGCCTCATCGCACCCTGGTGCGGGCCGGTCATCTGCTCGATGTGAAGACCGGCAAATTGCTCGATAGCCAGACCCTTGTTGTGGTGGGCGAAACTATCCAGTCCATCGCGCCCACGGCGTCCGCGCCCGCGCTGGCAGGCGACACGGTCGTGGATCTGACTGGCCTCACGGTACTGCCCGGCCTGATCGATGTGCATACGCACCTGACCATGGATACAAACTTCGATCCTTACCACTCGGTGATCGACACCGACGCCAAAGAGGCGATCAATGGAGTGGTGAACGCGCGCACCACGCTGCTGGCCGGAATCACTTCGGTGCGCAACCTGGCGGCCGGCGGATTTACCGATGTGGACCTGCGCGACGCCATCAATTCCGGCCAGATTGCCGGGCCGCACATGCAGGCCAGCGGGCCCATGCTGAGCATTACCAGCGGCCACGGCGACGACGGCCTGCTGCCCTACCGCTACCGCTCGGTGGGCGATGGCGTGGCCGACGGCATTGCCGGCGTGCAGCACCAGGTGCGGGTGAACATCAAATACGGCGCGGACGTAATCAAGATCGCGGCCACCGGCGGGGTCCTTTCCAAGGGCGACGATCCGCAGGCCTCGCAATTCACGCTGGAAGAGATGAAGGCTATTGTGGCCGATGCCCACCGGCTGGGCCGCAAGGTGGCCGCGCACGCGCACGGTGCGCAGGGCATTCTGTGGGCCGCCCAGGCGGGAGTGGATTCGATTGAGCACGGCAGTTTTATCAATGACGAAGGCATTGCCGAGATGAAGAAGGATGGCACGTATCTGGTTCCCACGCTCTATCTGGAAGACTGGATGCTGGAAAAGGGAAGCCTTGGTCCGTTCTTCCACCAGAAGATGGAGGATGTGAGCGCGGTGGCCAAGGGCAACATCAAGCGCGCCATGCAGGCGGGAGTGAAGATCGCCATGGGCACCGACGCGGCGGTCTATCCGCACGGGCTGAACGCGCATGAGCTGGATGTGTACGTGAACCAACTGGGCATGACGCCGCTGGCGGCCGTGCAGTCGGCAACCGTCAACGCCGCCGACCTGATGGGCTGGAGCGCCAAAACCGGCAGCCTGGAAGCCGGCAAGTGGGCCGACATCATCGCCGTGGACAAGAATCCGCTGGACGACGTGCGCACGCTGCAGGACGTGAAGTTCGTGATGAAGGCGGGCGTGGTGTACAAGGGCGCGGGCAAGTAACCAGACGGAACTGTATCTGGGGCCGGCTTTCAATCGAGAGCCGGCTTCCGCATGCCAGCAAAATGGAAAGGGCTATACGGAGCGCTGTTTGTCGGCTTCGAGGTCGGAGAGGCGCTTGTCGAAGGCGAAGGACTGCTGAATTTGTTCCAGACGGTGGGTGGTGCTCTCGAAGCGAATCCGGTTCACCTCTTCCATTGCGTCAAGGCGCTTATCAATGGCCGCAAACTGGCCTCGGATTTCACGCAACTCCGGTGCGAGGAAATCCTGCAAGACTTGGCGAACATCTTCGATAACGCCCATGGAGGTACCGCTCCTGGCAAAAATCTTACACCCGCGCTGCTCGACGCCCGCCGGAAAAATGATGTTGCGGGCCGTCTTTACATCCCGCCCTGGCCCTGAAACACTTGATACGTGGCCACTCAAACAATTGTCATTCTCGATTTCGGC
>CAVZNE010000296.1:0-6093 GCA_963776445.1 Terriglobales bacterium | reverse complement strand
TATCGCACCGCTGGCCGCATGGTCGCACAGATCTTTCATGATCGAGCCGATGGTAGTGAGCAGCGCCTGATTCAGCTTGGCGCAGGTGCTCATTCCGGTCTGCGCGGCAACCTGAGACCAGGAATATTTTGCCCCAACGCTGGCGATCTGCTCGTCGTCCGGATAGTTCTTCGTCGCCTTCCAGGCAAGCTCGCCGGGAACTGCGACAAAGGGGTGAAGAATCACATAGAGGGATTCGTAGCGGCCACCGTAGGCCTCCAGCAGGGGCGCGTCGTGCGGCGGATAAAGCAGGCTTTCGTAGTCCACGAAAGCAAGCATAGCAAAGCCGGGGCTTGCGTCCTCTGCCGGGAATGAGACGATAAAAAGACGGAACGAATTCGTGCCGGAGGGGATTGGAATGAAGGAAATTGTCGCCGTGATCTTTGGGTTGGGCCTGGTGTGCAACGCGCTGCTGTTTGTGCCGCAGGTGCTGGCCGTGTGGCGCAAAAAGACCGACGAGGGCATCTCGCTGGTTACCTTCGGCGGCTTCAGCGTGCTGCAGGTGGTCGGCATCGTGCACGGCTGCTTTCAGCGCGACTTCTCCCTGATTCTGGGCATGGCGGCAAGCCTGCTGAGTTGCGGAGCGGTCACGCTGCTGACGGTGTTCTACCGGGTGAAGCGCTTGCGGGTCGGGAAGGATTGAATATCCATCTTTCCCAGGTCCCAAAATCGGGACCTGGGGCACCCAATCTTCATTGTTGAGGATCTGTTTCTACCCCAAAAACATTCCGGCGATGGAAGCGGAGATCAAGTTGGCCATGGTGCCGGCCAGCATGGCGCGAATGCCGAGTTGGGCCAGGTCGTTGCGCCGTTCCGGAACCAGTGCGCCGATGCCGCCGATCTGCATGCCGATGGAGCCCAGGTTGGCAAAGCCGCACAGGGCAAAGGTGGCGATGGTGAAGGAGCGCGGCGACAGAGCCGCTTTGAGTGTGCCCAACTGGACGTAGGCGACGACCTCATTGAGGGCCATGCGCGTGCCCAGCAGGTTGCCGATGGCGCCGCAGTCGTGCCAGGGAACGCCGATCAGCCAGGCCACCGGGGAGAAGAAGAAGCCCAGAATTTGACCGAGCGAGCTGGGAATCCAGGACAAGCCGCCGTGGCCCCAAAGCAGCAGGCCGTCGAGCATGGCGACCAGGGCCAGAAAGCTGATCAGCATGATGCCCACGTTCATGGCCAGCTTGCCGCCGTCGATGGTGCCGCGGGCGATGGCGCCGATGAAGTTCTCTCCCTTGTGCTGCTCGTCCTTGGGGATGACGACCTTGCCTTCGGTTTCGGGCACGCCGGTTTCCGGCACCAGCATTTTGGCCAGCAGGATGGTGCCGGGCGAGGTCATGATGACCGCGGCCAGCAGGTGCCGCGCCTCCACGCCCTGGGCGATGTACATGGCCATGATGCCGCCGGAAACATGCGCCATGCCGCTGGTCATGATGACCATCAATTCGCTGCGCGTGGCGTTCTTGAGGAAGGGCCGGATGGTGAGCGGCGCTTCGGTCTGCCCCATGAAGATGGACGCGGCGACGTTCATGCTCTCCGCGCCGGAGATGCGCATGGTCTTGAGCATGATCCAGGCCATGCCGCGGATCAGCAACTGCATCACGCCGATGTGGTAGAGCAGCGCGAAGAAGGCGGAGATGAAGATGATGGTGGGCAGCACCTGGAAGGCGAAGATGGAGCCCTGATTGGCCGCTCCGGCCGGCAGCATTGCGCCAAACAGCCCGGAGTTGGGCAGGCCGAGCTGGCCGAAGACCATCTTGGTGCCCGCAAAGGTGTAGGAGAGCATCTGGGTGACAACGCCGCCCGCCCAGCTCATGAGCCGCTGGCCGTAGTCAAAGCGCAGCACCAGAAAGGCGAAACAGATTTGCAGACCGAGTCCCCAGGCGATGGTGCGCCAGCGGATGCGCTTGCGGTCGGTGGAGAAAGTGTACGCCGCCAAAAGCACGGCCAGAATTCCCAGAACTCCGATATATCGATCCAAAATGTTGCTCCTTAAAAGCAGTTGTCAGTAATCAGTCGTCAGTTTGTAGCGGTTAAGCGATGAGCAAGGAGGTAACTTGGTTCATCCTTCCTGCGATGTCCTGGTTGCTCCCGACGAGGCCTGCGCTACTTCCTGCGAATCTGATTCCTGAAAACTGACCACTGAAAACTGATAACTGAAAACTGAAAACTGATAACTGACTACACAGCATGGCGCAGATACTCTTCCGCCGCCGCCAGGGTGAAGATGCGGCTCACCAGCGGCACTGCTTTGGGCGGAGTAGGAGAGAAGGTGATGGCCTGCTTCAACAGAGCGATGGACTCGGCCAGTTTTGCCTCGTTTGTAGCGTAGAGCGTGGCCAGTGGCTGGCCTTGTTCCAAGTGTGCGCCGCGGCGGGCGTGGAACACGATGCCGGCATGGGGATCGACCGGCTGGCCTGCCACTTCACGGCCCGCGCCGGTGCGCTGCACGGCCCAGCCTAGCGCCGTGGTGTCCATGTTGGCGATATAGCCTCTCTGCCAGGCCACGACCACCTGGGTCGCGCCCGGCTGGTGGAAGCCTGCCGGATTATCGAAGATTTTTGTGTCTCCGCCCTGCGCTTCGACCAGGCCAAAAAAAGTGCGCAGCGCCGAGCCATCGGAGAGGGCTTTTTCAGCGCGCGCGTAGCCAGCTTCCGGCGTGGCCGCCTTTCCGCCCAAGTGAATCATCCATCCGGCCAGGAGCAGCGAAAGCTCGCGCAGGTCTTCGCTTTCCGCGGGCCGCTGGCCGCGCAACAGATCCACGGCCTCGGCGATTTCGATCCAGTTGCCGGCGGTGTGGCCCAGGGGTTGGCCCATGTCGGTCAACAGAGCCACGGTGCGGGTTCCGGCGGCTTCGGCGGTGGCCACCATCAGCGCGGCCACGTACGCCTCGTCTTCCGGATTGCGCATGGACGAACCTGAGCCGGCTTTTACGTCCAGAACCAGCGCACTCAAACCCTCGGCCAGTTTTTTGCTCAAGATGGACGAACAAATCAGGCCCGGACACTCCACCGTGGCGGTGCGGTCGCGCAGCGCATAGAGGGCTCGGTCGGCGGGAACCAGTTCCGGGGTTTGGCCCACAATGGCCGCGCCGCACTGGGCCAGCACCGCCTCAAACTCCTCAAGTGTCAGGCCGGTGCGGAAGCCGGGGATGGACTCGAGCTTGTCCAGGGTTCCGCCGGTGTGGGCCAGGGCGCGCCCGCTGATCATGGGGACAACCAGGCCGCAGGCCGCGGCCATCGGAGCGACTAGGAAGCTGGTTTTGTCGCCCACGCCGCCGGTGGAGTGCTTGTCGACGGCCACCTTGCCCAGCCGGGCGGGAGAGAACTTGACGCCGGAGTCGCGCATGGCCAGGGTCAGGGCCGTGGTTTCTTCAAGCGTGAGGCCGCGCAGCCACGATGCCATCAGCCAGGCGGCAAGCTGCTCCGGCGGAATGGACTCATCGGCCGCGCCCGCGGTTACAAAGGCGATTTCACGGTCGCTCAGTGCTCCGCCGTCGCGCTTGGTGCGGATCAGTTCAATCATGTGCAGCGGAGCGGAGGCGGGTTCTGTCTTCATCGGGTTAGTCAGCGTCCTTGGGGGTTATAAGAAACAGGAAGGCAAGTCAACAAGGTCAAATTCGCAATCGTTCGAGCTGTGCTGCTTTCCCATCCATCCGCAAAGTACGCGGATGGATGGGACACCCAGTTTCATCCCCTGGGGGCGGGCTATGCCAGTGGACTGCCTACGGGATACTGCGACACTGGTTTATCTGTAGCCCTATTTTAATTTCATGTCGAAGGCCAGCGGCAGCAACTCGGCAAAAGGCATGGTGCGCAGTCCGCCGGCGGCAGGAAAGATGACCGGCGCGTCAGGCAAAATGAACTCGGCCAGCACCTGACGGCAAGCGCCGCAGGGCGGGCTGGCAGCGTCGTTCAGGTTGGCCACGGCCACGGCCTCAATGCGAATCTCTGGACCGAACTTGGCCACGGCCCGCACCACGGCGGAACGCTCCGCGCACAAGGTGAGCCCGTAGCTGATGTTTTCCACGTTCGTCCCGGTCACAATCTCGCCGTTGGTCAGCTTCAGGGCGGCGCCCACCCGGAAGTGGGAGTAGGGCGAATAGGAGTTCAGGGCCGCCTGGCGCGCAAACTCCACCAGGCTCATGAGCGCGGGCTCGATTGCGTATTGGTCGTTCATCGGGTTCTCCAATCTCGGTGCAGCGTGCCCATTGAGGCTACTGCATTGCCGCGCCTTCTGTACACCGCGGACGTTCCTGAAAGTTTGAGGTTTCCCACTCTTGCGACAGAAAAAAGTCGCAAGGATGGGGCAAGGATCTGTACGGGCTGATCTCTGACCCTCGATCTCTGATCTCTGTTTCCTCAAGTTCACTCCCTTTGGACCGATAAGAGCATTGAGTGCTCGTTGTGCCGGGGCAATCGATCCCGGCCGCGCGGATGTGTAGAGGCAATGGATGAGCTGACGAGGGAGTTCCTGATCGAGAGCCAGGAAGGGCTGGACCGCATGGAGCGCTGCCTGACCGACCTGGAGGAGCGGCCGCAGGATACGGCATTGCTGGCGGATATCTTTCGCTCGGTGCACACCATCAAGGGAACCACCGGATTTCTGGGCTTCAAGCGGCTGGAGAAGCTGGCCCACGCGGGAGAAAACCTGCTGGGGCTGCTGCGCGATGGCAAGCTGGCCGCGGATGCGTCGATCATCACCGGGCTGCTGCAACTGCTGGACGGCCTGCGGACCATTCTGAAGACCATTGAAGAGGCGGAAGGCAGTGAGGGCGACGGCACGGACACCGAGCTGATCGCCCGCATGGAAGCGCTGCAAGCTCCGGCGTGGGCGGCCGCAAACCAGCCCGCCCGCGCCCCCGCCCACGTCGGCCCCGCCGCTTCGCCGCCGGTGAATGCTGACGGATCGCAAGTTTTGGCGCTGGCTCCCCCCGCACCCACCTCTGAATCCGCCGCCCTTCCGCCGCAGCCCGCGGAGGTTGCGCCTGAGCCCGCACCTGTGCCCCAGAATCCCGTCAAGGCGGAGCCGGCAAAGCCGCGCGGCTGCACTGCCGCGGAAAGCACGCTGCGGGTGGATGTGACCCTGCTGAACCGCATGATGAACCTGGTGGGCGAACTGGTGCTGACCCGCAACCAGGTGCTGCAGGCCACCGCCTCCCACCCCGACATGACGCTGCTCTCCCGCCGTTTGGATATGGTGACCGCCGACCTGCGCGAGTCGGTGATGAAGGCGCGCATGCAGCCGGTCTCCAACATCTTTTCCAAGATGCCGCGCATGGTGCGCGACCTGGCCCAGTCGCTCGACCGGCGCGTGCGGCTGCAGATGGAGGGCCAGGACACGGAGCTGGACAAGAGCCTGCTGGAGGCCATCAAAGACCCGCTCACCCACATTGTGCGCAACGCCATGGATCATGGCATTGAGCTGCCAGCGGTGCGCGAAGCCGCGGGCAAGGACCCTGAGGGAACCCTCAAGCTGCGGGCCGCGCAGGAGGGCAGCCACGTCATTATCGAGGTCTCGGACGACGGCGCCGGCATCTCCGTGGAGAAAATTCGCAACAAGGCCATCGAACGCGGGCTGATCAGCGCCGGGCGCGCCGCCAGCGAGTCGGAGCGCGAACTGCTGCAGTTGATCTTTGTGCCTGGCTTCTCCACCGCCGCCGCGGTCACCAACGTGAGCGGACGCGGCGTGGGGATGGATGTGGTCCGCACCAATGTCGAAAGGATCGGCGGCAAGGTCGAGATCGATTCGCACGTGGGCAAGGGAACCACGCTGCGGCTGCGCATTCCGCTCACGCTGGCCATCATTCCCGCGCTAATTGTGCGCAGCGTGAACCAAAGTTTCGCCTTGCCCCAGGGCGCGCTCTCCGAGCTGGTGCATGTTCCTCCGGCGCAGGCCGGCCGGCTGATCGAATGGATTGAGGGCGCACCGCTGTACCGGTTACGCGGCAAGCTGCTGCCGCTGGTCTTTCTGGACCGGATGCTGATGCCCGGCGCGGAACCCAAGGCCGCTGCCGAGCGGGATCGCTTCATCGCCGTTCTTGACGCCGACGGCCGCCGT
>CAVZNE010000295.1:0-5403 GCA_963776445.1 Terriglobales bacterium | reverse complement strand
CCGGCCGGTCTGACGGCGGACGCGGACGGTTTGGCGGTTTTGGCAGCGGTTGTCGCCGGTTTGGCTGCGGGAACAGCCGCTTTTGCCGGGGTTTGGGCGATTGCGGCAGCGGCGCTTGCCGCCATCAACAGAATCAAAACAGTCTTTTTCATAATGAGGTGAGCTCCAGCGTACTTCTCTACGGGAGTCTATCAGGCCTTGCCGGCTCTGCCGACTCACAATGGAAGGAACTGGGTGCCCCATCCATCGCGCTTTTTGCGATGGGTGGGTAAGCATACACTTTGCGGTTACCCTGTTTTTTGTTGAACTTGCATTCTTGTTTCTTATCAAGCGTCACCGCGCCTTCACCCCGCCAGCAAGCCCGCCAGCAGCGCAGTGCGCGGGGCCAGGTGCTCCACCACAATTGATTCGTGCCAGGCGTGAGCCCCTTCGCCCACCGCGCCCATGCCGTCCAGCGTGGCAATTCCCAGCGCCGCGGTAAAGTTGCCGTCCGATGCGCCGCCGGTGGCCGCTTCCTCCAGTTCAAACCCCAACTCCGCCGCCAACTCGCGAGCCTGCCGGTAGAGCTTCACCCCGCCGCGCTTGCGTTCCATCGGCGGGCGATTGATGCCGCCCGTCACAGTCAGCGTGCAGCGTTTGTCCGCCGCCTTCAGCCCGGCAAACCTGCGCTCCATGCGCGCTCCGTCGGCCTTGCGGGCAATCCGCACATCCACCTCGGCCCAGGCCTCGGCGGCCACCACGTTGGTCTTCGAACCGCCTCCCACCACGCCCACATTCACCGTGAGGCCGCGCTTCAGGTCGGTCCAGCCGCTCACCGTTTCCACCACCCGGGCCAGTTCGCGGATGGCGCTCGCGCCCTTCTCGAAATCCACTCCGGCATGAGCCGCCACGCCCTCGATCTCGATCCTCCAACTCCCTGTGCCCTTGCGCGCGGTCTTGTAAGCCTGCCCCTGCGCCGGCTCCAGCACGTAGACCTGCGCGCACTCGGCCGCCAGCCGCTCGGTGAGGGGCCGCGAAACCGGGCTGCCCACTTCCTCCTCGCTGTTCAGCAGCAGCACAAGCTCCCGCTCCAGCAAATCGGCTTCATTCAGCATCTCAATGGCCGTCAAAGCCATGGCCACGCCCGCCTTCATGTCCAGCGTTCCCGGTCCCCACAGCCGCCCCTCGCTCAGTTTGCAGGGCATCGTCTTCAGAGTCCCCACCGGCCACACCGTATCCAGATGCCCCAGCAGCAGTGTCCGTCCCGCCGCGCCGCTCTTGGACTTTGGCCCAAACCGCGCTTCCAGAACGTCACCATACCCGCGCTGCTTGTGCAATTTCACCCGTCCGCCCAGTCCTTTAGCCCGCGCGGCGACAATCTCCACACAGGCATCCACAGCCGCCTTGCAGTCCGAAGGCGACTCCGCCTGCACCAGTTTCCGGATCAGATGGATCAGCGCGGGTTCCTTGCGCCGGGCTCCGGCCAACAGAGCGCGCAGGCCAACAGGAGAAGCGGTAACAGTCTGCATCGGTCTTCCTTTCAGAGCTATTTCGTCCCAGCCATTCCGTGGACTCCAAGATTCTACGACACTTAGCGCCGTCTTACCCACCCCCGTCCGTTTCCCACATCGCGCAAAGTGTGGTTAAAATGCCACAAGACGGGATTGCCGCATCGCGTCTAATCTAACCATTGCCCATGCTTTCACAAAGTTGGAGAGCGAAATTATTGCCGAATCCCGCGCATCTGGAACAAACCATTGCCGCGCCCATTGAGTTCACGGGGGTGGGGCTGCACTCGGGCGCACCGGTAACGCTGCGCCTGCTGCCCGCTCCGGGCGGATCCGGCATCGTCTTCCGCCGCACCGATCTGGACAACTTTGAGATTCCCGCCACCGGCCGTAACGTGGCCAAGGTCAGCTACGCCACCAGCCTCATGCGCCAGGGCGTGCTCATCTCCACCACCGAGCACCTGCTTTCCGCGCTGGTCGGCATGGGCGTGGACAACGTGATCGCCGAGTTGGATAACCTGGAGCTGCCCATTTTGGACGGCAGCGCCCTGCCCTACGTCGAGGCCTTTCTCAACGTCGGCATCCGCGCCCAGCGCCGCCGCCGCGAGACCATCCGCGTGCTCCATCCCATCGAGGTCCGCGACGGCGACAAGTTCATCGGCGTCTATCCCGGCGACGGCTACACCATCCGCTACGCCATCGACTTTCCCGCGCCCATCGGCTACCAGTGCGCCTGCATCGATCTGGCCGCCGAAACCTACGGCTCCTCCATTGCCGCCGCCCGCACCTTCGGCTACAAGGCCGATGAGCAAAAACTGCGCGACATGGGCCTGATCCGCGGCGCTGGTCCCGAGAGCACCATCATTCTCGACGCCAAAGGCCCCATCAACGGCCCGCTGCGCTTTACCGACGAGTATGTGCGCCACAAAGTGCTGGACCTGATCGGCGATCTGGCCCTGGCCGGACGCCGCATCGAAGGCCATGTGGTGGCCGAGCGCGCCGGTCACGCCATGCACACCGCCCTGGTCTCACGCTTGCTCAAGGACCGCTCCGCCTGGGAACTGGCTCATGTGCCCATGGCCGAAACGCCCTCCGCAGAAGCTGGTCTGGCGCGCCTGCCTGAAGGGGCCTTCTCCAGCGCAGCCCTGCTCGGCGCATAGTTTCCCTCCGCTCTCCGGTTTCCTTTGGGCTCGTGCGGCATGTACCTTTCTTGCCATCGCACGCCACAGCCCGGCAATTTAGACTACTCACGTACTGCTCTGATTCGGCCCCCCACTGGATTGCAGAATTGCAGCGCCGCGTAAAGAAGCGAGGAAAGACTTCATGGGTTCTGGCGCACCATTCACGTTTCGCATACCCCTCATTCTGCTTGCCCTCGCCAACCTGGCAGTACTGGGCATGCGCCTTTGGCCGTGGCCGCAAGTGTTGATGCTGCCTCTCAACGGAGCCACCGGCATCGATCCCATCGTCTGCCTGCTCACCTACGCCTTTCTGTTCTACTGGATCGCCGGCATCCAGCAGCGGCCTACCCAAAAGGCGTTGGGGATTGGCGCACTTCTGGGGCTGCTCGCGGGCTTGCTTCTGGCCGCCAAAGTCGCGCTTGCCACGCAGCCGCCTGCGCCGAGTCCCTCCATGCAGGAGCATCTGCCCACGGCCCTGTTGCTGGCTGCCGCTTTGCTCTGGGGCATTGCCGGAGCGCTCGGCGCGCGCGGCGAGACTCCCACGCTGGGCATGCTCGCCGGCTTGTGGAGCGCCATGACCAGCGCCCTGATCGCGGTTGCGGTCGTGCTGGCGGAGATGTATTTCGCCGGCCCCGCGGTCGAGTCGCCCGATCCCTGGAAGCAGTACGAAGGCTTGGCGCTCGGCAACCCCGTCATGCAGTCGCTCATCCACTCGCTGAATACGACGACAGCCTTTCTGCTCATCTGCCCGCTGGTGGGCGGCGTCGTGGGGCTGGTCTTTGGCACCTTCGGCAAGGGCGACAGAAGCTGAAGGAAGATTTAAGGCCAAAAAACGGGGATTTTTGGCCAAAAAAACGCTTAGATTTGCCCAAAAACAGGCGAAAAACAGGCCTTTTTTCTTGCGGGAAAGTTGTGCCCATTTACCTATAATATATTCATTCCATGCGAGTTATATGCATATTTAGGCTTATAACAAGAGTTGCAAATTGGGGGCAGGGGGGTGGGGTTTTGGGGGTATAAGCGTGCAAAAAGCGTACTTTTGCGCCGGATCTATCTTTAGCCCTCTGCCAGTGTGCGCCGAAGGTGGGGAATTGTTGGCAAGCGGGAGAATGAGCGAGACTGCCGTCGATCTTCACCCGTTGCACTATGCTGTACCCAATGGCGAAAAGGCCGTTGAAGCGCTCGTGCTCTAAAGGAGGGAACAATGCTCGGTTTCATGATTCTGACTGTCAGCAATATCGAACGTTCACTGGCGTTCTATGAAGCAGCCCTGAAGCCTCTGAACATCCAATTCTTCCTGCCTTACAAGGGCCAGGGCGGTCATCCCGACCAGTGGGGATTTGGCGATGGCAAGCAGGCGTTCTTTTGGCTCCAGCAGGGAAAACCGGATCCGGCCGCAATTCACTGGGGCTTCAAGGCCGAAAACAAAGAAAAAGTCGATGAGTTCTACGCAGCTGCGATCGCCGCAGGCGCCAAAGATAACATCTCGCCGCGGGCGCGACTCGAATACTATCCGGGCTACTACGCCGCCGATGTGTTTGATCCGGACGGATACTCGTTCGAGGTTGTCCATAAGAGCTAAGGTCGGAGCCTGACAGCGCAGCAGCGGCTTTTGCTTACTGCTATCCCAGGTCTCAAAATCGAGACCTGGGGCACCCGGATTCAGTGGTTGTTCTCACTTCTCACGGCACCTGGGCCATTCGCCAAAACTTCATTTCCTTGTTCGCTCACCGGCTTTCAGCCGGCAGAACGTCGATGGACTCGATCGCGAAATCGGCTGACGAAGGTGCGGTGAACGCGATGGTGTTGGTGTTGCCGGGCCGGTTGAGTTTTGCCTGGATCCAGACGGATGCCGGGGCCGATCCGGTGGGCGGAAAACCGACATGCGTTCCCGTCTCGCCGTTGACATAAACACCGACGACCGTTGTGCTGTGCGCTTTATTGCTGTAGACGACCCTTATCTGAGCAAAGGGAGCGGACGCCTGGGCGAGTTGGGCAAACACGGTCTCGGACCCGTTGAGAACGGCGTTCCCGCCGGCTTCAGCCGCGGTTGTGGTGTAGTGCACTACGCTGCCTTCTCGTCCCCGAACGATCAACAGCACGCCGTCCTGTGCGGGGACGGTGACTTTGAACGGACCGTCGATCGTGCCCAGATCTTTGCTGGCCCACACGTCGCGCACGGTGGCGGATTTGTCTCTCAAGCCCAAATCGGCCCAGTCCAGCGACATGGGCGCAGGAAAGTAAGTGCGATTCAGGAGCAGCACCGCGCGCGACCCGGAAGCCGCCAGAAACTTGGACCAAATCTCCAAGCCGAACGACTGTTCTTTGACCTTGACGCATTGCAGGCCCAGCGCGTCCTGGTCGATGGCCAGGGCATCCGGGTTGCTGAGCGTTGCAAGGGTTTCCGCATCGAGCCTGCTCAGATCGGCGCCGAGGATGAGCGGCGCGCCGGAGATGGCCCACAACGCCATGTGGAGGCGATTCTGCGCGGCATCGAGTCCGGGCATGCCCAACACCATCATGTCTGGATCGTTGTAGTACCCGGTGTGCTGCGCTTCGGGATGGATTCCCTGGTCGAAGTTGCGCAGCATCTTCTCGAATGCCACTTTGCGGCCGGCATTCACGCTGTTGGCCACGACCGGGGCAACAATATCGTCGCTCACGCGCCAGATGCTCTGCTCCGAGCCGCCCACGCCCGGACCCCAGGTCCACGGGCTCTGTTTGCCCCAGTTGCA
>CAVZNE010000294.1:0-4107 GCA_963776445.1 Terriglobales bacterium | reverse complement strand
ACCGCGGCGCTCCGCATGGCCAGTTCCAGGTAAGTCGCATCGTATGCGGTGAGGCTGTAGGTGCGGCTGAGGCCGAGAACGCGAGGCTGTAACGACGCACGCGGAAGGTCATCCTGCGCAATTGTTAGCAGCGCAAGATCGGAAAGATAGCGAACGGAGTTTTGCTCTGTGAGGCGTTTTGAACGCTCAAAGACGAGCAACGTATTCGCCACTTCCGCGTACCACAAGGCAGGCACTTGCGCTCCGGATACACTCACTTCACCGAATGCCCGCTGGGCGATCGCCGCTTCAGCCTGGTCGACTCGTTCTATCAGCCAGGAGAGCGCCATCGATGCATCCAGAACGATGTTCACGGCCTGCCCTCTTCAATCGCCGCTCGGATTTCCTCGTGGGAGATGCCTGTGATGCGTGGGTGCTTGAGCCGCTGATAAGCTGCCTCAATCTCCTCGGGGGTATGGGCAGGGTGAGCCGTCTGAACGGGAACCACCTCCGCGGCGGCGCGTCCCCGGACAGTAATCGTGAATCGTTGACCCGCCTCAACCAGTTTCACAATTTCGGACAACCTGGTTTTTGCCTCGAAGATTCCAATCGTAGACATTGTCCCCTCCAACCAACTAGTTCACAAACCAGTTTACTCCTGTTCCGACGCGGACTTGCCCATTTTCTGCCTTTCTCTTTTCGATTTGCGTGCCATCCCTGCGTTTTGGCCCCCGCTCCGGGGCGATCGCACCGGGACGAGGGCCAAAGACGTACATGCGAAACCGAAGCGCCTACCGCGTTACGTCAGGCCACTTCCGCTGGCGCCGGTGTAAGTTCGAACTCCACGTGTTGCGCGCCCAGGATGGGGTGATGAGCGGTGAGGCGCACCTTGCCAGCCTGTTCGCCGGCGCGAATCCAGATGGCTCCTGTGCCGCCGACTAGCGCGAAGGGATTGTCGCCGATCAGTTCGGCCGGCCCGGTCAGTTCGAAGCGGATGGCGTCCGCCGCAAACGGCCGGATGGCGTCGAATTCGTCGGTGACGCGCAGAACGACGCGCGTGGTGTCGGCTCCATCGGCAACCAGTGTGATGTCATCGGGCAGCAAAGTGAATTTCTGATCCACACCCTTACCAGAGAAGCTGCGCGCAATCACCTGCTTGCCCGCGATGTATCCCTCAATGCGCAGATCGCCCCAATGGTTCGTGGACTTGGTCAAATCCGCCGTGAAGGGCGCGTATTTGAGATGCGCAAACTGCTTGCGGTCGGGATCGGCCTCGGCCACCAGCTTGCCTGCCACATAGAACTTGAGGTGGTCGCAGTTGGAGGAAACCAGCGCGTTGCTGAAGCCGATGTTCTCATCGCCGCGCGCCCAGTGGAAGGCGGGGACAAGAACGATCTCCTCTTCGGGCTCGCACTGCGAACGGTAGAAACCGGCAGCGGGCTTGGGCTCGCGCCAGATGTCGGTCACGCCGTGGTAGCAAATGCGGTCGCCGGAGCCGAAGTTCGCGTGCGTGTTGTAGTCGAAGGCGCACCAGCCGATGCCGCCCGCATACTGCGGATTCGAGGCCAGCTGATCGTGCACGCGCGCATGGCGCACCGTGTGCTCGCGCAACCGCTCGATGTTATCGATGGTCTTGGTGGGATAGGTGTGCCCGGCAAATTCCGTATTGAGATAGAGCGAATGATTAGGCGCCATGAGCGGCCAGCCAAAGTCGTTCATGGTGAAGACGTCTTCCAGGAACTCCGACTCCTGGAAGTAGCGAATGCCGCCGGTCTGGCGCGTGGTGTCCAGCTGATGCGCCAAGGCGTTGGTACTTGTATAGAAGTTGTGGTTGTCGCGCGACTCGTTGATGCGCACGCCCCACAAAATAATCGAGGGGTGGTTCCAGTCGCGGCGAATCATGCGGCGCACGTTGTCGACCGCGATGTCCTGCCAGGACTGATCGCCAATGTGCTGCCAGCCGGGAATCTCTTCCAGCACCAGCAGGCCGATCTCGTCGCAGGCGTCGAGAAAGTGGCGTGACTGCGGATAGTGCGAGGTGCGCACGATGTTGCACTTCAGGTTCTTGCGCAGAATCTGTGCGTCCTGGCGCTGCACGCGGCCGGGCATGGCCTGACCCACCCAGGGAAACGTCTGATGGCGATCGAGGCCGCGCAGCTTGACGATCGTGCCGTTGAGCGAGAAGCCCCGCGGCGTGAATTTGGCCTCGCGGAAGCCGATGCGGCGCGTGTCCTGATCCAGTGCATGCGCACCGCGCAGCAACCGCACCTCGACGCGGTAAAGTTTGGGCGAGCGCAAATCCCAAAGCTGAATGCCTGCCAGATTTTCCAGGTGCAGAGTGAGAGGCGGAACTCCTTCGTCATTGCTCGCAGGCAAATCCTTGGTCGTCTTTGCCACCAGCCGATCGCCGTCGTAGAGCGCCGCCTCCAGCGTCAGTCCGCCCCCCAGGGTCTTATAGGAGCTTTCGATGAAGCACTGCACATCGAGCGCCGGATGGCCTGAGAGCACATCCCTCGGCTGCGCAAAAATGTTCTCAAGAAACGTCGGCACAACCACGCGCAGCGAAACTTCGCGGTAGATGCCGCCAAAGGTCAGATAGTCCACCTCGTTGCCGAAAGGAGGAATATCGGCGCGCTCGCTGGAGTCCACTTCCACGGCCAGCACGTTGTCGCGGTCGAAGTCCACATGGGGCGTCAGTTCAAACGAGAAGGGCGTAAAACCGCCCTTGTATTCGCCCAGGCGCACGCCGTTCAGCCACACCGTGGAGGCGGTCATCACTCCTTCAAAGTCGACAAAAACGCGGTGGCCGCGCGCCGCGGCGGGCAGCTTGAAACGGCGGCGATAGATGGAGACAAACTCGTAGGACTTTTCGTCGAAGCTGTGCCACGGCACGCGCAGATTGGTGTGAGGCACAGTGACGCGGGTAAAGCCGCTGTCGTCGAACTCGCGCTCGTGGGCCGCGGGCGTAGCCGTGGGGCTAAAACGCCATTTGCGGTTGATGGGCAGCACCATGCGACCCGTTGCGGTTTCGGCGGCATAGCCGGCGGCGGGCACACCCGAGGCGACGGTTGCGGCGGCGAGTAGCGTTCCAGTGGTCTTGAGAAAATCGCGACGATCCATAAGGGTTCCTTTGCCTTGGAAATCTTTGGCTCAGGGCGCTGGCTCATTGCGGTACAGAGCGAACCAGTCCGGAAGCGCAGATTGCGAACATTGTATAAGTTTGCAGGCGAGCCTTGCGTCCCCCCGGCCGATGCAATCTCAATCCTGAAGCAGCCCCACAAAACGCCGCTGCTGGTCGTCGTACTGCTCAATCCGGCCGCTCAAAATGTCGTAGTACCAGCCCAGCAGGTTGAGCCGCCCTTCCGCCACCGCCCGCTGAATGAAGCCGTGCGTGCGCAGATTGTCCAACTGCACGAGCACATTGGCATGGGTCAAAGCGGTGTGGCGGGTCAGTTCGCCGCCGTTGCGCTCCACCTCGTCCACGTACTCCCAGGCCGGCTCCACATGCTGCAGCCAGTCGCGCACGCTGGGCAGTCCATCCAGCGCATCGGGAGCCATCAGCGCCCGAATCACGCCGCAATCGGAGTGGCCGCAGACAATCACGTGGCGCACTCGCAGCACCTCGACGCCGTATTCAATAGTGGCCGAAACGCCGCCCGCCGGCTCCCCGGCGCGCGGAATCACGTTGCCCGCGTTGCGGCAGATGAACATCTCACCCGGCTGGGTTTGCAGAATCAGGTCGGGCACCACGCGCGAGTCGGCGCATGTCACAAACAGGCAATCCGGCTGCTGCCCCTCGGCCAGCAGGTGAAACTGGTTCCGCTTGGCGGGAAACGCCTCCGCCAAAAATCGCTTGTGCCCCTCGATCAACCGCTGCACATCTGCCTCCAACCGGCTTGCCGCCTGTCTTCCTGAACCAGCCTACCGCACTCGCCATTAGACTGTTACCTTAACCGGTGTCCGGTTGATACGCGCAACCGCCGCGAGGAGAATAATTCCAATGAAACAGCTTGAGAAGTTTTTGGGTTCTGCCGTTCTGTTGTTCCTGTTGCTGACGCTTGCCGCCCGCGCCCAGTCAATCAGTTCCGCCGACCCAGAGTTGCGCGGCCGCATCGACCGCATCGCCTC
>CAVZNE010000293.1:0-7731 GCA_963776445.1 Terriglobales bacterium | reverse complement strand
TGATGTGATGCACGAGATTCCACACATCGTCGTTGAAGCGGCCGAACAGAGTCTCACAAAGCCACCGCAACGGGCCGCTGGTGTACTCGGAGCCCATGTACTCTGTGGACTCGCACATGATGATAGCTATGCCCAGGGCCACGGGTAACCAGGCGCTCAGCCAGTATTTGAGGCTGTGCCGGTTACTCGGCATGATAGTTTGGCGCCTCTCGGGTGATGATGACGTCGTGGACATGGCTTTCGCGCAAGCCTGCGCCGGAGATGCGCACAAAGCGAGCCTTCTCCTGCAACTCAGCGATGGAGCTGCAGCCCAGGTAGCCCATGCCGGAGCGCAGTCCGCCGACCAACTGGAAGACCATGGACTCCAGCGGGCCACGGTAGGGGACGCGCCCCTCGATGCCCTCGGGAACAAACTTGGCGAGACGGTTCTGGCTGTTGCGCTCGCGCTGCACCACGCCTTCGGCGCCCATCTCGGCGCTGGCCAGATCGTCGGAACTCTGGAAGTAGCGCTCACCGGAGCCCTGGTTCATGGCGGTCAAGGAGCCCATGCCGCGATAGGCCTTGAAGCTGCGGCCCTGGTAAAGAATGGTCTCGCCCGGGCTCTCGTCCACGCCGGCAAACAGCGAGCCGATCATGATGGAACTGGCGCCCGCGGCGATGGCCTTGGTGATTTCACCGGAGTACTTGATGCCGCCGTCGGCGATGACCGGGATTCCATGCTCACGGGCAGCGCGCGAGACTTCAGCGATGGCTGTGATCTGGGGCATTCCCGCGCCGGTTACCATGCGGGTGGTGCAAATGGAGCCTGGCCCGATGCCCACCTTGATGGCGTCGACGCCCGCGTCGATCAGCGCCATGGCGCCTTCGTAGGTGACCACGTTGCCGGCCAGCAGGCCGACATGGGGGAAGTGCTTTTTGACTTCGCGAACCGCCTCCAGCACCCGTGAGGAGTGGGCGTGCGCCGAGTCGATGGCCAGCACGTCGGCGCGGGCATTTACCAGCTCGGCCGCCCGCTCCAGATAGTCGCCGGTGGCCCCGATCGCTCCGCCAACGCGCAGACGGCCTTTCTCGTCCTTGCTGGCATTGGGGTACTTGAGCTTTTTCTGGATGTCCTTAACGGTGATCAGGCCCTTGAGGTTGTACTGATCGTCGACCACCAGGAGCTTTTCCACACGGTGCTCGTGCAGGATCTCCTCGGCCTCTTCGAGCGTGGTGCCCACCGGAACCGTGATCAGGTTCTTCTTGGTCATCACGTCGCCGACCGGCACATCGGTGCGGGTTTCAAAGCGCAGGTCGCGGTTGGTGAGGATGCCCACCAGCTTCTTGCCCTGTGTGACCGGCACGCCGGAGATCTTGTAGCGGCGCATCACTTCCAGGGCGTCGCCGATCATCTGGTCCGGGCCAATGGTCACCGGGTCCACGATCATGCCGCTCTCGGAGCGCTTGACCTTGTCGATTTCGCCAGACTGATCGACGATGGACAGATTGCGGTGCACAATGCCGATGCCGCCGGCCTGGGCCATGGCGATCGCCATGCGCGACTCGGTTACCGTGTCCATGGCGGACGAGAGCAGCGGGGTGTTCAGCGTAATGTCGCGGGTCAACTGGGTCTGCGTGCTGACGGTCGCGGGCACCACCTCGCTGTAGGCGGGAATCAGCAACACATCGTCGAAGGTAAGGGCTTCAGGAAGATTTTTGGTTAGCATAGAGTGTGATGCGGCAACGGCGGCGGGATTCGAGACCCCGGCGCGGCAGGCGCTTCCATCTATTGTACCGGAGGGGGCAAGGGAGGGGCGGAAAGTGCGGCAATTCGGGACAGGATATGCTCGCGGATGAGGCGAACGGTCTCGATCAGGTCGGCTTTGTCCGGAGCCATGAACTGGAACAGCAGATCGTAACGGTAAACAACGGCGAAGTCATTCAATTCACTCAACGGCACGGGGGTCGCGGGCAAACTCTCTCCAGCGGCGACGAGAGCGGTTTCGAGCCTGCCCAGATTGTGCGTCAGTTCAAACGGAACTGAAAGCTCTGAAAGCAAAGCCTTCATGAGTTTCTCGACGGCCTGTTGCGCATGAAAACCGAAGATGGACTCGGGGATGCCGTCCAGGTGGAGGGAAGCCTCGTCCTCAGCGGCCTTAAAGAGAAGAATCTGTGCCTGCGTGTACGGGCCGTTGCTCATACGCCACCTGTCCGTCCTGAAGAATCCGGTGATAGATCGAATTGACCGAGCCTCGAAACTGGCCTGCATAGCCTTCGGTGGCCACGACCAGGTCGATTGTCATGGGCAACTCGTCCAATTTGCGCCGCAGACTGCGATGAACGCTGCCCAGTTGGGACTCGGCAGAATCAGGCATCAGTACGGCAAGGTCCAGGTCGCTATTCCATCTGGCCTCGCCGCGCGCCCATGAGCCAAAGAGAATGACGCGGGAAGGCTGCGCGATCTCGACCGCTGTCTTGACGGCCAGATCGACCTTCTCCTGCGTCGGGCTCAGGGCTTCAAGAGCGGCGCGAACCTTGTCGGCGGTCAGCATGGGGACCTCGAAGATAGTTTAGTCCGGTTTCGTCCTTCTGGAAGTGATAAGACTCCCGTTTAGAGTGCCTAGAACTTGTTCAGCTGGAACACTATCTTCTGGAAGTCGATTCTGGATTCCCAACTCATAGGCCATGCGCTCTGGGATTCGCATGGGAACGTGTTCTCGTTCTCCTAGCCTGAGGACGATGTAGCGCCCCCAAAAATTCTCCATTTTCTCCAAACTGATTTCCTTCCACGGAATGCGAAGCATTGGGTGGCCAAACCTAAATGGAAACAGAACAGAAAAGTAGACGGAGTCTTCGTCCTCGGCGACGGTTATGCGGATGATACTACTGTACTTTTGGGAGCGCATGCGAACTGTATAGAAGAATGGGCCGGCACTCCATGCTTGCCCGCTTGGTCTACTCTCTGCTCGGAAGCGCTTAGATAGGATATTCCAGCCTCCACCGCGGCTAAGAATGATGCAGACGGCAATCAAAACACCTACGAAAAGAGCAGGGATACCCACAAAAAAGGCAATTAGGAACAGATAGTCCGAGATTGACAGCATTGCTTGCCTCCGACATTCCGACTCAAGAACGCCTATTTGCAGGAGTAGTTGGGTGGAGATCTGCAGCCCTAACGCATCCGATTCCTCACACGCCCACCGGGAACGGCTTGGGACTGGATTCCTCGTCGGCGGGAAGCGCGCCAGTGCGCCAGCGCTCAAAGCGGCCTTGCAGCAGGCTCATGAGGCCGGTGTACCAGTAGCCGATCACGAACAGGATCAGGAACGGAGCGGTGAAGTAGTTGTGGTTCATGAAGGTGTAGACAATCGCCCCGAAGAAGTAGGCGCCGAGGACCATCTCGATCCACGGGGCCAGCACCAGGCGCTTGCGGTACTTGGCGGCCTGGGACTTTTCGCCCTTCTTGGCCACGCGGTATTTGGGAGTGCGGACAAAGGCGCTCTTGATGCCGAACAGCGCCTCCATGACAGCCTTGGTGTTGGTGACCGTGAGGCCGATGCCCAGAGCCATGAGGAAGGGCAGGTAGAGGAAGGTCCGCAGCCATTTTTTGGGAAAGAGTATGCGCTGGCTGACCACGTAGAACACGGCAATGGAAAATGTGGATGCCGCGAACAGCGGAAAGTCGATGAGCAGCATCTGGAACCAGCCCTGATAGAAGCGGACAACCATGGCCGGCAGCAGAAACGCGGTCATGATAATCATCAGCGGGTAGCTGAGGTTGGCGGTCAGGTGCTGCACGGCCTCCCACTTTTCGCGCTTGCCGATCTTTGACTTGAAGACGAGGGGCAGAATCTTGATGGAGGTCTGGATGAGACCCTTGGCCCAGCGCGCCTGCTGCGTCTTGAAGGCGGTCATCTCAATGGGCAGCTCGGAGGGGCACTCGACCTCGGGCAGATATTTGAACTTCCAACCGGCCAACTGCGAGCGGTAGCTGAGGTCGGTGTCTTCGGTTAGGGTGTCGTGCTGCCAGCCGCCGCCGTCGCTGATGGCCTTGACCCGCCACATGCCGGCGGTGCCGTTGAAATTGAAGTACTCGCCGGAACGGCAGCGTGCGCCCTGCTCCAGCACAAAGTGCGCATCCAGCAGGATAGCTTCAATCTGGGTCAAGGTGCTGTAGTCGCGGTTGAGATGGGTCCAGCGGGTCTGCACCATGCCGATTTCCGGCTGGGCAAAGTGGTGGATCACCTTCATCAGCCAGTCCTTCGGCGGCACAAAGTCGGCGTCGAAGATGGCGACGAACTCGCCCTTGGTGACCTTGAGTCCGGCATCGAGCGCGCCGGCTTTATAGCCCATGCGGTTGGTGCGGTGAATGTAAACGATGGGATTGCCCAGAGCTGCGTAGCGGGCCACGATTCCGGAGGCCACCGCTTGGGTCTCGTCGGTGGAGTCGTCGAGCACCTGAATTTCAAGCTTCTCGCGCGGATACTCCATGGCGCAGACGGCCTCAACCAGGCGGTCAATAACGAACTGCTCGTTGAAGATGGGCAACTGCACGGTAACGCGGGGCAGTTCCTCGAAGAGCTTGGCCGGGTTGGGCTGATAGTTCTTCTTGTTCTTGTAGTACATGTAGACCATCGTGTAGCGATGGACGCCGTACACGGACAGCAGGATCATCACCGCGAAGTAGGGCAGCAGCATCGCCAAGTCAAAGGCGTTGAGATGATAGAGCCCCTTGAAGGTCTGATCGGTCGTCTGCATCGCCTTCAAATAGTGGCGCAGGCCATTCTGCGAGAAAAAGGCCAGGTAGGAAGCCCCCCGCAAAGAGAGCCCGTGCAACATGCTGGCGACAGGAATAAAAGTGTTGAAAGACGCGGCGAACAGGGTGAGCCTCCACTATCCAGATAAGGGCAATTGTACGCGATATGGCTATGGGTCGAGCGCCAGTGCGGCAACGGTTGCTGCCCGGTGAAACGGGAATGCTGCATGGCAAGTCCACGCCACACGTGCATTGCCGTTCCAAAGGCCCCCGGCGTGAACAAGGGCAGGCCCGCGCAGTTGCCCGATTCCACCCCACTGTCGTACTGTCGTCTGGAATCGGAGATCGACTCTCATGCCTGTTTCTTCCCTTGCTTCCATTGCTGCCGCCGCGGGTGGCAGCTTTCTGTTGGAGACCCGCACGCCTGCCGAGGTGTTTACCCCTGAGGATCTGAACGAAGAGCAGCAGCAGATTGCCTCGACCGCTGCCCAGTTTGCCAGGGAAGAGATTCTGCCCCGGACTGCGGCTATCGAGGCCAAAGAAACGGGCGTGATGCGGGAGCTGATGCGCAAGGCGGGCGAGCTGGGCTTTGCCGGCGTGGATATTCCCGAGGAGTACGGCGGCGTGGGGATGGACAAGACCACCTCCACGCTGGTGACCGACCACCTGTCTGTGGTGGCCAGCTTCTCCACGGCCTTTGGCGCGCACACCGGCATCGCCACGCTGCCCGTGCTTTGGTACGGCACTGAGGAGCAGAAGCAGCGCTACCTGCCCAAGCTGGCCAGCGGCGAGTGGATCGGCGGGTATGGGCTGTCCGAGGCCAGTTCCGGCTCCGACGCCATGAACATCCGCACCCGCGCCACGCTCTCGGCCGATGGCAGCCAGTACACGCTGAACGGCGAGAAGCAGTGGATTACCAACTGCGCGATTGCGGATTTGTATACGATTTTTGCCCGGATCGTGGACCCGGAGACGGGCAGCGACAAGTTCTCCGCCTTTCTGGTGGAACGGAACACGCCGGGGCTGACCGTGGGCGCGGAGGAACACAAGCTGGGGATTCGCGGCTCGTCCACCTGCCCGCTGGTCCTCGCCGATTGCAAAATTCCCGCCGGCAACCTGTTGGGCGAGGCCGGCAAGGGCCACCACATCGCCTTCAACGTACTGAACGTCGGGCGCTTCAAGCTGGGGGTGGCCTGTGCGGGCGGGGCGCGTCATGCGCTGGCGCACATGATCCAGTACGCCAAAGAGCGCATCGCCTTCGGCAAGCCGATTGCGGAGTTTGGACTGATCCAGCGCAAGATTTCCGCTTCGGCAACCCGGCTGTATGCCACCGAATCCATGGCTTACCGGACGGTGGGCATGATCGACGCGGCGCTGGCGCAGTTGACGCCGGAGCAGGCAGGGAACCCGCGCGAGATACAGCGGTGCATCGAGGAGTACGCCGTGGAGTGCTCCATTTTGAAGGTCTACGGGTCAGAGATGCTGACGTTGGTGACCGACGAGTTGATCGCTACCATGGGCGGCTACGGCTATGTGGAGGAGTACCCGGCGGAGCGGCTCTATCGCGATGCGCGGATCAACCGGATCTTCGAAGGGACCAACGAAATCAACCGGTTGATTATCACCGGCTGGTTGATGAAGCGGGCCCTGAGCGGGGAGCTTCCGCTGCTTGGAGCCATCAAGAGCCTCATGGAGGAGGTAACCCAGCCGCCGTCGTTTGAAGCTACTGAGAGCGGCGAAATGCTGGCAAGAGAAGCAGAGGCGCTGGCGGCGGCCCGGAAAATTGCGCTGTTCTGCGCCGGGGTGGCCAGCCAGCGGTTCATGACCGCGCTGCAGGATCAGCAGGAAGTGATGGCCGATCTGGCGGATATCCTGATGCAGGTCTATGCGCTGGAGTCGGCTCTGCTGCGGGCGCGCAAGCTGGCTGCGGCGGGCAGCCGCGCTGCCCAAGTCGCCGCGGCGATGACGGGATTGCTGGCCGACGAGACCATGGCTTTGGCCGAGCAGGCGGCGCGAAGAGTGCTGGCGGCGTGCGCGGAGGGCGATCTGCTGCGCACGCATTTGGCGATTCTGCGCAGGCTGGCGCGGTTGATGCCGGCCGATGCGGTGGGCCTGAGCCGGACGGTGGCCCGGCACTGCATTCAACTGGAGCGCTATCCTCTATAACTGACTCGAAAACACAGCCTCGATCCCAGGTTCGAAGTTCCGGACCTGGGATAGAGGGCGGGTGGCGCCTGATCTTAAGAGAAATTCTATTCAGATGAGGGTGCCCGCGGTCCCTCGCTTTTGGGGACCGGGGATGTTGCGATGCCGGGCTGGAGATCGCGCATCCACTCGGGCAACTGCCAGCCTCTCCGGGCGGGTGGCCCTGATCTTAAGAGAAATTCTATTCAGATGAGGGTGCCCGCGGTCCCTCGCTCTTGGGGACCGGGGATGCTGCGATGCCGGGCTGGAGATCGCGCATCCACTCGGGCAACTGCCAGCCTCTTAGGCGGGCAGTCCACACCGATTCGATCTCCACAGTTCCGCGCTGGCCGGTTTGATAATGGCGAAAGCTCGAAGCCTTCCAATCCTCCGGTTTCGTAGCCAGTCCGCGCCGGACAGGGTTCCGGTGGATATAGCGCAGTTTCTCTACAAACTTCTCGTGCGTGGAGACGTTGAAATCGTAATAGTGCGCCTGCCAGAAGGGTCTTTCCCGGCTGCGCATCGAAACGGATAACTTGAGGGCTTGAATGGATCTGGATAAAAGCCCGTTTCGTGGCTCATTCACCAGCAGATGCACGTGCTCCGGCATGACCACGTAACCAGCGACTACAAAGTGATAGCGCAGGCGGACGCGCTCCAGCGCATCTTCAAAGAGCTCCATGGCCGCGACCGTGGACAGGTAAGGTCGGCGGCGATAACAACTGAAGGTGAGGAAGTGGAACTCCCCCGTTTGCTGATAATGGATGCGCTCGCCTTTCATGCACGACGAGAATACTCCACTTGTGAATCCG
>CAVZNE010000292.1:0-4411 GCA_963776445.1 Terriglobales bacterium | reverse complement strand
TTTGCCTTTGTTCCCTGTTGCTTCGTTTCATTACATTGTATTGCTAGTCCGGCGGTGAAGGCCGTGTAACCCAGAATCTCCTGGTAGTAGAGAGGCAGGATGGCGATGGTGATGTAGATGCACATGCCCAGCATCGCGATCAGGAAGCAGCCGGTGCGGAAGTTGCGGTTCTTGAGAACGTGCAGGTCCACCAGGCCCTGGGGGTGGGTCCAGGAGTGCCAAATCCAGCCCACCAGCGAAACGACCAGCGCCGCCACCGCCCAGCGCACCCAGACTGCGCTGAACCAGTCGTCTTCCTGCCCCTTGTCGAGTACGATTTGCAGGCAGCCGCTCCACACCACGAGCAGGCCGAAGCCGATGTTGTCGAAGCGGCCCACCTTGGCGTTTTTGATGTAAGGCGGATCATGAACAAAGCGGCTGATCATGACGACTGCCAGAATGCCGATGGGGATGTTGATGTAGAACGCATAGCGCCAACTGAACGTGTCAGTCAGCCAGCCGCCCAGCGTCGGTCCCAGCACCGGCGCCAGCACGATGCCCAGGCCGTAGGCGGCCATGGACATGGAGCGCTTGTTGACGGGAAAGCTTTCCAGAAGAATGGACTGCGACAGCGGCTGCAACGCGCCGCCGCCGGCTCCCTGCATCACCCTGGCCAGCAGAAGCACCCCCAGCGAGGGCGCCGCTCCGCAGAAAAACGAGGCGACGGTGAAGATGATCACGCAGGTGAGCAGGAAGCGCTTGCGGCCAAAGCGGCGCGCGAACCAGTTGGAGGCGGGCAGGATGACGGCGTTGGCCACCAGGTAACTGGTGAGCACCCAGGTAGCCTCGGAGTTGGAGGCCGAAACCGAGCCGGCGATGTAGGGCAGCGCCACCGAGGCGATGGCTGTGTCCAGCACCTCCATGAAGGTGGGCAGCATGACCGAAAGCGTCACCAGCCACGGGTTCACACCCTGGGTGAGCGGGTAGCGGGTCTGGAGGGCTGCTGTCGTCATCTGGGTAGCTTTGAGGTTAACTGATTGAGCGATGCGCCGCCAGTGACAAGGGCCAGCATGTGGTTCGAGAATTAACGCACTTGGTAGTAGTATTCGATTGCGTTCGAAGCAAATCTGAACTGATCGCTGAACCGACCATCGAGTGAAGCGAAGGAGACCCTCATGGGACACAGCGCCACGCAAGTCTTTTCCGGCATTTCACCCGCGCAATTTGCCACCCTGCAAGTCAAGGCCCAGGCGGCCGGCATCGACCTCGGCGGCAACAGCGGAACCGCCTCAAAATTCGGCGTGGAAGTCTCCTGGAACTACTCCCCCGAATCGCAGGCACTTACCCTGCAATGCCTGAGCACGCCCTTCTTTGTGAAGCCCGAAGAGGTGAACGCCAAGATTCAGGCGCTGGTGAAGGAATCTTTGGGCTGAACTCGGAGGAGAGCGTCCGATTTAGACCTCCGCGCTCTCCGATCACTCATCTCAGATCGGCGTTCCCTATTGAAATGTTACAAACGTGTTAATATCGTTCCTCAAGGAGCCGGCCCCTCTAACTAACCCGCCGGACCGATCACCATGAACCTCTATCTCATGCGCCATGCCAACGCCGGAGTCCAACGCGGAAACCCGCTTCTGGACGCCAAACGGTCCCTTATCAAGGAAGGCAAGGAGCAGTGCGTGCTGATGGCGCGGACCCTGAGCGCGCTCAAGGTGCAGGTGGACGTGATTGTCTCCAGTCCGCTGAAGCGCGCCCTGCAAACCGCGCAGTTTGTGGGTACGGAGTTGGGCTACGAGGCCAAGGTGGAGATTAGCCCGGCCCTGGCGATGAACGCCAGCTACGCCGACTTTCAGGATTTGCTGGCCAAGTATGCCGAGTACGAGGGCGTGCTCATGGTGGGCCACAACCCCAACATGTTCCAGTTTCTGGGGCGCCTCATCACCAATAACGGCGGCGCAGCCATCCGCATGCGCAAGGCCTCGGTGGCGCGTGTCGATCTGAGTCGCCATCCGGCCCTTTTGCGCTGGCTCATCGATCCGCGCATGGCCCGGGCCATCTACGCCAGCGTGGGAAAGAGCTCCCGCCCGAAGACCTCGCGGAAGTAGTTCGCTTCCTTGCGCAGCGACCAAAGTTCCAGCTCCGCGCCTGTCCGGCCCGGCTCCAGTTCCAGATAAACCCGCTTGGGATAGACCTTGGCCGCCACCCGCAGCACGTCGGAGGCGCGGTCCTGGTTCAGCGCCACGGCCATTCGCAGCAGCACCACCGCCCGCTGCACATTCTTGTGTTCCTCGGCAGGAATGTTGCGCAGGGCGCGGTCGCCCGGCTGCGGACGGCTCTTGCCCAGGTAGCGTGCAATCGCTGAAATCATGGTCCGCTGCAACTGCGTGTACCCGTAGATTTCGGAACTCGACACAACGTATTGCGTGTGCCGGTGGTGCCCCTGGTGGTTGATGAATTTGCCGGTATCGCTGAGCACGGCGGCGGCCGCCAGCCAGCTTTGGTACTCCGGCGGCAACTGGTGCAGCGCCTTCAGGTCGTTGAAAAGCTGGACGGCATGGGCGCGCACCGGCTCGGCCTGCTTGGGATCCACGCCAAAGCGCCGCGCCGTGGCCAGCACGCTCTCCCAGCGCTCATGCTCAAACTCCTTTGATACCGTGGACCGCGCGTCCTGCCCGGCCAGCATCTGGGCCAGAATGCCGTCGCGCAGCCCCAGCGGCGAATAGCGGAATCCGCTCAGCCCGAAGCTCTCCAGCAGTTCGGCGTAAACCATCGCTCCGGGCACAATGATCTCTGCCCGGCGCGGCCCGATGCCCGGCACCGCCTCCCGTTCCGGCAGAGCCATTTTGGCAATCCGGTTGGCCAGTTTGCGCACCGCGCCCGTGGGAGCAATGCCGGCCATGGCCGGAGATAGGGTCAGACCGGCGGTCGCTGCCGGCGCAAGCTTGGCCGCGGACTTGCCAGCGGCCTTTTTGGTGGACTTTTTGAGGGCTTTGCCCGGAAGCTTGGCAGCGGCCCGGGCAGCTTTTGCGCTGTCCGCGCAGGCCTCGGCCAGGGCCGCCGCCGTGCCCGAGGTGGCAATCACCAGCGCAACGCGTTCCGGCTGAATCCTGCGGTGCGCCTGCCTGAGCTCGCGCTCAATCAATTTTTGCATCTGCGCCAGCCCCTCGGCCGGGGCCGGGTCCTGCTGCAGAAACTCGCCTGTCAGCCGCACCGCGCCCAGTGGCAGGCTCACGGTTTCCTTGATGCGCTTGCGCTCTGAGAGCGTAATCTCGCAGCTTCCGCCGCCCAAATCCACCAGCAGCACGCGGCCTGCCGCGCCCGGTTCGGCGTCCATCACGCCCAGGTGGATGAGCCGCCCCTCTTCCAGCCCGGAGATGACCTCCAGGTTCCAGCCGGTCTCCGCCTTTACCCAGGCCTGAAAAGCCGCCGCGTTGCGGGCGTCGCGCATGGCCGCAGTGGCCACCACGCGAATCTGGTCCACCCCGTGCAACTGCACCGCCCGCTGAAACCGCTTCAGCGCCCTCAGCGTGGCCGCCATCGAATCCGGCGACACCAGCCCGGTCTCAAAGACGCTGGCGCCCAGCCGCGTCACTTCGCGGTCCTCATGCAGCGTGCGCAACTGGTGCGCCACCACCTTGGCAATCTTCAACCTGCAGGAATTGGAACCGATATCGATGGCGGCAAAAGTAGGCATAGCGGGCCGGGTCACTCTCCGTGGAATGGAATCTGTCTCTCGGGTCAAGATACACGACCGCACCGTGTGGCTGCTGCGTTACGGATCATTGCCGTGCTGCGGGTCCAGTCTGGCTTCTGGCCGCAAGCAGCCGCGCCGCATGGCGCTGGCAAATCTCCAGGGCCCGGCGCAGCGCTTCTTCTTCCATCGTGCGCAGCACCGCCAGCAGGCCGTCTTTTTTGCCGCGCTTCGGGAGCCGCCGCTTCGCCTCTTTTGCCAGCGCCTGCCAGTCGTGCCAGGCTCCGGCCGCGTTCAGCATCTTTCTGCACGCCTTGGCCAGCCGCAACGCCTCATCATCGGCCCCGGTTTCGGCCAGGAATCCATCCTTGAAGATTATTTTGATAAAAATGAGTTTTGCCACTTGCAGGCATTCCAACAAATATAAACATTGTCTGAGTATTTGGTACGATTATATTATTATTTGGAAAGATTTCTTCAGGTGTATAAAATGTTATTCCAATATCTTGAGCAAATTGTTTATCTGATGAAGCAAAATCTTGTTCACGTCCAGCGGCATCGCCAACATAAAAACAATTATTTAATTGTATATTTGGATTATAACTTTTCAATACATTCCACATTCCAATATTAGGTTTACGATAATTATTTTTTTCAGTTGAAATAAAAATCCAATGTGGAATATTATTACTAATTAAAGAATTAGAAATTTTGACCGATCGATTCAAATTATTTTGTAAT
>CAVZNE010000291.1:0-3279 GCA_963776445.1 Terriglobales bacterium | reverse complement strand
GATTTAGTCCGCGCATGTGTGACCCCCTTCAAGGTGTCTGCGGTTCGTTTTGTTGCGTGGGATGCTGTGCAGCCGGAAAGAAATACCCGGCAGCAGCAGCGGACCTAAGGATCCTGAAGCCGTCCGTGGCGCTCCCTCACAATGTCGGGGGTTGTCGTCTGTCGATCGATCCTTACGTGCTTCACTCTAGCCGCCCGATTCGCTCCAGTCTGAGCAATAGGAAGCACAGTGCCTCCGCTACTCCCTGATCTCTGACCTCTGAGCTCTGATCTCTGTCCCGGTGGTAGCCTGAAAGCTCATGGAAAAAGCGTCTCAGGTGGATTTTCTGGTGATGGGGGCGGGCGTGGCGGGCCTGCGCGCGGCGGTCGAACTGGCCAACTATGGCGATGTTCTGGTGGTCACCAAGGAATCTGTGGGCGAGTCCAACACCCACTATGCGCAGGGCGGAATCGCCGTCGCCATGGAGGGCGAGCAGGACGTGGCACTCCACCTGGAAGACACCGTAAGTGCGGGTGATGGAATCGTTTACCGTCCCGCCGCCGAGGCGTTGGTCACCGAGGGACCGCTCCGCGTGGCCGAGTTGATCGAGTGGGGCGCGCACTTCGACCAGGAAGCCGGCAAGCTGCTCCGCACCCGCGAGGGCGCGCATTCGTTGCCCCGCATTCTGCACGCCAATGGCGACGCCACCGGCGCGGAAATCAGCCGCTCCCTTGCCGCCTTTGCCCGCGCCCACCAGCGCATCCGGTTTGCGGAGTGGACCATGGTCACCGGCTTGGTTGCCGCCGAGGGCCGTGTCATCGCCGCCGACCTGCTCGACCGCGATAACAACTCCAGCCGCATCGGTGCACGCGCCGTGCTCATCGCCGCCGGAGGGGCCGGTCAGGTCTATTCCGACACCACCAACCCCAGCGTGGCTACTGGCGACGGCATCGCCTTGGCGTTTGAGGCCGGGGCCGAACTGGCCGACATGGAGTTCTACCAGTTCCACCCTACGGCGCTTTCGCTGCCCGGCGTGCCCCGTTTTCTGCTTTCCGAGGCCCTGCGCGGCGAGGGAGCGTACTTGCGCAACAACCGCGGCGAGCGCTTCATGGAGCGGTATCATCCGCTGCTCGAACTGGCGCCCCGCGACGTGGTGGCCCGCGCCATCATCCGCGAAGGCATGGGTGCGGCGCCGGGTGAGACCCGCCTGGTCCATCTCGACATGCGCCACATCAAGATGGATCTGCACCATCGCTTTCCCGGCATCAGCGCTTTCCTGGCGCAGCACGGCCTCGACCTCAGCCGCGACCTCATCCCCGTTCGACCTGCGGCGCATTACCTGATGGGCGGTATTAAAACAGATTTGGCTGGCCGCACCACTCTGCCCGGCCTGTATGCTGCCGGAGAAGCCGCCTGCACCGGCGTTCACGGCGCAAACCGCCTGGCTTCAAACTCGCTGCTGGAAGGGCTCGTCTTCGGCGCGCGCGCGGCTCAATCGATGCTCGCGGATGGCCTGCCGTTGGTCTCTACGCAAGCCGCGCCAGCGCGAACCTCGCCTCTTTCCGCAAGCGAAGAGCAGCGTGTGGAAGAGATGATCGTCCGCCTGCAAGCGGACCTGTGGGCCTACGCCGGGCTGCTGCGCCAGGAGTCCACGCTATTGGAGGGCTTTGCCGCCCAGGTGGCTTGCGACGCAGGTTTGGCCGAACTTGCCGCGCAAGGGAAGGGAAGCCGCCGCCTGTTCGAGGCGCAGGCGCTCAGTTGCGTGGCCCATGCCATCTTGCACTCTGCCCTGGCCCGCACCGAGAGCCGCGGCGCACACTTCCGCAACGACTATCCCAAACGCGACGATATGCAGTTCCGCAAGCACTCCCGTTTCAGCCGCGAAGGGCAGGTTGTGTTCGAAGAGTGGTAAGACGGGCCTCAGAGATCAGAGAGCGGCTTCGGACGTCGAGGGAGAGGGGCGATTTGGCGGATCAGAAGCCGATGAAAAAGACGATTCTTGGTGCAAAGTGGTCGATTCATTTGGGTTTTTGACGCCAAGATTCTTCATCCGCGGCCCGGGTGCGGTGGATGGGCTACTTGTCAGCTTTCATCTTCTTTTGTACTTCTCCACCTCAGCACGGCACTGTATGAGCTGCGCCGTTGCCGTCTTGTCGCCAAGCCCGGCTGCCCGATCCCGATTCGTGACTATCTGGCCGAGTACAGCGATCAGTTCCTGCAGTGCGGCTCTCTCCTTGGGCGTACCGAATGCGCGAGTGTAGCTGTCCAACATCTGTGCGCGCTTCTTTGTCAACAGGCGGTACTGAGCGGTCAAGTCGGCAAGTTCGAGTTGCTGATGGGCAAGCTCAAGGCCGTTCCGGGCCGTCACGATCTGGGCTCTGCTCTCGTCGAGGTACTTGTAGTCTTCCGCCGCTGGAGGTTCGTTTTCGTTCTTCAGCTCGATCAGCAGTTTCTGGCGTTCCTCAAGAAGAGTCGAGTACTTGACCAGGATGTCGGATCGCTGCTGCCACTCAGTCAGGGAAGACGGTGATTTCTGTCTGACCTGATTTTGAATTTCAGAAAGCTGCGGTAGCTGTGCTTTTAGCTGGTCTCGGATGTGTGCGATCCGTTCTTTGTGGACTTCTTCGGAAAGTTTGGAAATTTCCGGATTGAGAGCACGGATTTTTTCTGAATAGGTTCCAGCCTGGGGATCGCTCTTCCCCATTGCAATGAATTCGACACGGTTCTTCTGAATCTTCTCTAGAACCTGCCGTAAGGCGATGGCATTGATCAGTTTTGAGTGCGTGTCCGTTCCTGGGGCGTTGTACTTGCTCTCTGCTTCCTGGAGGTTGGCACGGAGCGCCTCGAATTCTGACTTCAATTCGATTGGCCTTTCCAATGAGGGGATTCGAATTCCCCGCGCGATCACCTCCATCAACTGATCCGCCGACCAATTACGGTAATCCTTTCCCACCATATATTTGATCTTGCCGGAGCCCTCGGCGCTCTGGTTGTTCGCCAAGGAATTGTAAATGTTCATGGTATTCGCCGCATTAGTCGCGCCTAGGCGAACCTCAACTCGATCATCCTTGAAGTCCACACCCAGTAATGTCATTTGCGGATTGATGGTCATGTCGCATTTGCCTGGCTATTCGGGCAGGCTGGAGGCGTGGTTCTCGGACTAATGATTATTCGGCTGCTGATGCTCACGACCGAGGAAGTCTTGCAACTCGTCCCCGGCGGCTATCGCGAGGCCGCTCGCGCTAGTGTAATTTCAAGATGGAAAACCATCGTGCAAATCGTCATCCGCACCGCGCTGAA
>CAVZNE010000290.1:0-5887 GCA_963776445.1 Terriglobales bacterium | reverse complement strand
CTTCTCCGATACCCACGATGGCTACAAGCATCTGGTTTCCTTTGCTCAGCAATAAGCTGGCGAGATGTGCGTGTAACGTACCGCATACATTCCAAGGTGGCATAGACTATCTGCGGTCCGTGGCAGGCGGGGACGGCAGACGCCTTGATGCTAGCGACTTCTTAGTGACCTGCTCCGGAGCACCGAATGGCATTCCTGCTCAAGGAATGCTAACACTTGGTCCATGTGTTCAGTGCGCGTACGGAAGTTCACGGGGTTAATGCGGAACCATGTCTTGCCTTTCAGCTCGGTGGTCGAGAACCAGAATTTTCCGCTTTGTTCCACCCGCCTTGCGACTTCGGCGTGCAGCTCCTTGGAGTCCACCTCGTCCAGATTCCCGCCACGATAACGAATGCAGATGGCTGACATGGGCGGCTCACTTGCCGCCTCGAACTCAGGATGTTTTGCGACTAACGAATAAAGGTGTTTTGCCTGCCGCACATTGCCGTCGACCCACTCACCAATCTGGCGTGCTCCGTAGCGCTTGAAGCTCATCCATACCTTAAGCCCCCGGAAGCGCCGCGCAAAATCAGATTCAGACTGCGAAGAGCGTCAGGGCACGACTTTAGTCGTGCCGAAAGAGCAACAAAAATCAGTTGGGCTTTAGCCCCTGCGGCTCTTCTTTTCAACTATGTGCAATTACGCAGCGGCTAAAGCCGGAATCCAGGTTGGCGCGTTCGCGGCACTACTAAAGTCGTGCCCTGACGCTTGTCGCATTAAGTAGCGCCTTTACACAAGAGGGCAATTTCGCAAGAGGCTCTAGGTTTCAGCCATGCAGCGCACTATCATTCCTGCAATTCTTCTCGCACTCCTGACCTTGGCCGCCGTCGCCCAGGCTGCGCAGGATGCAAGCCAGCCCGGCAGCGAAGCCACTCCGCCCACACCCTTTGAAATAGCCCAGGACCTTGCCGCCCGCGGACGGCTGGAGAAGGCGCTGGCGCAGCTTGACCAGTTGGCGCTGCAGACCCCGGAACCGGCCGGCGTCGAACGGCTGCGCGGCATCATTTTCTATCAAAAGGAAGAGTTTCCCGAGGCCATCCAGGCCTTTTCCAAGGCTGAAGCGCAGGACCCCAAGGACCGCGAGTCGCTGGAGATGCACGGCGTGGCCCTGTTCCGCCTCGGCCAGCCGGCGAAGGCGCTTCCCTTGCTGCAGAAGGCTCACGCCACCGTGGAGCGCGCCAACATCGATCCGCAGTATGTGCTGGGCCTGTGTTACACCGACCTGCAACGCTATGCCGACGCCCGCCATGCCTTCGCTACGCAATACGGCTTTGCGCCGGACTCCGCGGAGGCCTACTTGCTGGCCGGACGCCTGTTTCTGCGCCGTGAACTAACGACGGAAGCCGCGGCAGAAGCCGGCAAGGCGCTCCAGATCAACCCTGCTTTGCCCCTGGCCCACCAGTTACTGGGCGAGGTGGCGCTGGCCAAGGGAGATACGCCCGGAGCGATCCGCGAGTTAGAAGCGGAACGCAAACTCAACCCGCTCAACGGCCTTCTCTATGACCGGCTGGGCGACGCCTATCTGCGCAACGAGCAGTACACCGAGGCGCAACAGGCATTGAACCGCGCCGTGCTGCTGGAGCCCAACTCCACCGCGCCTTTCATCCTTCTGGGCGAAGTCTTTCTCAAGCTCAAGCAGCCCATCCAGGCCCTTCACTATCTCGATCACGCCGCCCGCATGGACCCGTCGAACTATGTGACGCACAACCTGCTGGGCCAGGCCTACAAAGCCACCGGCCAAATGGCCGAAGCCAACCGCGAGTTCAAGACGGTCGTGGAACTGCAGCACAATCAATCGGCCTCGACGCCCGGGAAATAACGCATGAAACTGACTCGCGCCCTCTTCCTCTCCCCCTTGGTTTTGCTTCCGCTGTTGCTGTCTGCCCAGACGCCCAAGGCGCAGAAACCCTCCGGCGACCTGAAGCGCGCCGACGCGGCGTTCCGCGCCGGTTATGCGGCTCATCAGGCGGGAAAACTGGACCAGGCACGGGCGAAGTTTGCCGAGGCCGTCCGCCTGGCGCCGCAGGTTGCCGAGGCGCATGAAGCTTTGGGCGCGGTTCTGGTGGAACTTGGCAAGCCGGCCGAAGCGGTCGCCGAGCTGGAGACCGCGCTCCAGCTCAAGCCGGCCGATCCGGGCATCGAAGCAAATCTCGCCATGGCTCTTGGCAAGTCAGGCAGCCCGGCCAGGGCGCTTCCTCACTTCAGCGCGGCGTTTCAGGCTTCCCAACAGCCCGGCCAGCC
The DNA here is from genome assembly GCA_963776445.1 of Terriglobales bacterium. Taxonomy (GTDB): domain Bacteria; phylum Acidobacteriota; class Terriglobia; order Terriglobales; family Acidobacteriaceae; genus Telmatobacter. The sequence goes on along the minus strand of CAVZNE010000290.1, from coordinate 3,607 downwards.
GCCGGTGGATGCGGCGTTCTGCGAGGCGTATGGGTGGGCGTTGGCTGCTGCCGGCAAGCCAGCCGAGGCTCTGGAAATGTTCCGCGCCGCACGGGAGAAAGGCGCCAATCGCCCCGATCTGGACGACGCCATTGGCTCGCTCCATGCCCAACTGGGCCACTGGGATGAAGCCCGTGCCGAGTTTGAGCGCGCTCTTTCCCAAAATAGTTCGTTTGTCCTCGCACGCATCCACCTCGGTATCGTGCTTCGCCAGCTTCACGACTACACTGCTGCACTCTCCAACCTTGAAGCTGCTATCAAGCAGGAGCCGGCCAATGCGCTGGCCCAACTGGAGTATGGCCGCGCCCTGGAGGAGTCCGGTCAGGACGAAGCCGCCCTGACTCCCCTGCAAGAGGCGGTCAGGCTCAATCCCGCGCTGCCCGGCGCGCCCTACGAGCTGGGCATGACCCTGCAGCGCCTGGGACGTCAGCAGGAGGCCATCCCCTGGTTTCAGCAGGACCTTGAGCGCGAACCGCACAACGCCAACGCCCTGACCAACCTGGGTCTGGCGCTTACCCTCACCGGCAAGGCCAAGGAAGCACTCGGCTTTTTTGCGCGGGCCGAGGCGGAAGACCCCAAGAACGTGGTCATCTTCAAGGACCGGGGCGTGGCCCATGTGCAGCTCTCCGCCTTCGACGACGCCATTGCGGATTTTCAGGCCGCCCTGGCCCTGGACCCCAACGACCCGCAACTGCACTATGACCTGGGCCTGGCCTTCAAGTTCAAGGACCGCATCGACGAAGCCATCGCCGAACTGAGCCGCGCCGGGCAAATGGATCCGGCCCTACAAGATCCGCCTTATACGCTGGGCATTCTCTACATGCAGATCGGCAAGCTCGACGAGGCGGCCGCCGAGCTGAAAAAGGCTGTAGCCTTGCGGCCGGAGAACGGCGACGCCTGGGCCATCCTGGGCAGCACTCTCAAGCAGGATTCCCGCCTCGTGGAAGCCGCTGAAGCGCTGGAAAGGGCGATTCCGCTGCTCCCCGGCCAGCCCGGTCCTCGGGTTACCCTGGCCGGCGTGCTGGCGGAGCAGGCCGGCTTGCTTTCCACGGCAGCCGACGCCAGCGAGGCCGCAGGCGACACGGCCAAGGCTCTCAAGCTCCGCGCCGAGGTAAAGGATCTGCGCAGCCGCGCAGCCGACTATCGCCGCGAGGGCGCTGTGCTGGCCCGCGGCGCGGTCAGCCGGCAAAAAGCCAACTTCTTCATGAACGCCGGCAACCAGCTCATGCTGCGCGGCCAAATCGCGGACGCGGTCGCCCGCTACCAGGAAGCCATTGCCGCCGACCCCACGTTTGCCGATCCGCACAATCAGCTCGCGATTGCGTACGAGCGCCAGGGCCGCTCCGCCGATGCCGCAGCGGAACGCGCCAAAGCGACGAGTCTCGCGCCGGAGAAGTAAAATTCTCCTTCCGCATTTTTGAAGGAGCTCCGATGCATCTGTCTCTCCGCAAGGCCTCGTTTTGGCTGCTGGCTTTTGCGCTTCTTGTCGTCTATCTTCCTCGTCTTAATGCTCAGGAACGCTGGACTGAGGCGCAGGCCAACGCCTGGTACGCCCAACAGCCCTGGCCCGTAGGCGCAAACTTTCTGCCCTCTACCGCCATCAACGAGCTGGAGTTGTGGCAGGCCGACAGCTTCGACCCCGCCACCATCGACCGCGAACTGGGTTGGGCCCAAGCCATCGGCATGAACACCATGCGCGTCTTCCTCCACGACCTGCTCTGGGAGCAGGACCCCAAGGGATTCCAGCAGCGCATTGACGCTTTTCTGGTGATCGCCGCGCGCCATCACATCCGCCCGGTTTTTGTGCTGTTTGACTCCTGCTGGGAGCCGTTTCCCAAGCTCGGACCGCAGCATCCGCCCATCCCCGGCGTGCATAACTCCGGCTGGGTGCAAAGCCCCGGCGCCAAGGCCCTGGCCGATCCCGCGCAGTACCCGCGCCTGGAGCGCTATGTGAAGGGCGTGGTTGGCGCATTCGCTGGCGATCCCCGCATTCTGGCCTGGGATCTATGGAACGAGCCGGACAACGGCAACGAAAGTTCCTACGCAAAAGGTGAACCAAGAAACAAGAACGAGCTTGTCCTCGCTCTCCTGCCGCAGGTGTTTGCCTGGGCCCGCTCCGCGCATCCTACGCAGCCCCTCACCAGCGGCTTGTGGCACGGTGACTGGACCTCCCTGGCCACCATGCCGCCGCTGGCCCGCATCCAAATCGAGCAGTCCGACATCATTAGCTTCCACAACTACGGCTGGCCTGAGGATTTCGAGCAGCACGTCAAGATGCTGGAGCAGTTCCAGCGGCCGCTGCTTTGCACCGAATACATGGCCCGCGGCGCAGGCAGCACCTTTGACACGATTCTTCCCATTGCCCGCCAGCACCACGTGGGAGCCATCAACTGGGGCCTGGTCGTCGGTAAAAGCCAGACGAACCTTCCCTGGGATTCCTGGCAGCGGCCCTACGTATCCGACCAGCCGACGATCTGGTTCCACGACGTGTTTTACGCGGATGGCAAACCCTATCGCCAGCGCGAAGTGGACATTATTCGCAGCCTGACCAGCGGCAAGTAGCATTACCCACTTTGAGGAGCATGCATGAATCGGCGATCGTTTTTGCGCGCAGCGGCGGTGCTTGGCGCTCCTTTGGCGGGCGTTCCAGTGATCGCTCACGCGATGCAGGCTCCAGCGGACAAAGGGCGTCAAGACTCCACGATCGCACGGCAGATTGAGAAAGCAACGGCAGCCGCGATGGCCATGCAGCGCCGCGACTGGGAGCAGGGCATTCTGGCCCAGGCGCTGCTTGAAGCCGGCGACCGCGAAAACGTCATTCTGCTGACCAAAGCAGCCATTGTGCAGCAAACAAAAGACGGGCGGCTGGGCGTGGTGCTCTCTGGCGGGCCCACGGACCCGGCCATGGGGGGCGCGGCATACGCCAAAGCTGCTGAGTGGACAGGCGGCCCGCAGATCCGCCAGGCCGTCGACGGCCTGCTCGAATGGATCAGGCACAAAGCGCCCCGCAGCGCCGACGGAGTGCTTTATCACGTCTTCGATGGCCCCGAAATGTGGTCGGACGGCTTCAATGGCGCACCGCCGTTTCTGGCGGCCATGGGGTTTTATGATGAGGCTTTGGCCCAGATCGAGGGATTCAAAAAACGCCTCTGGAACCCGCAAAAGCAGCTCCTCGCGCACATCTGGGACGACGGCAAGCGGCAGTTCAAGGACGGGGATTTCTGGGGCGGCGGCAATGGCTGGGCCGCTGCCGGCCTTGCGCGCGTCATTCGCAGCCTGCCCGCGGAACGCAGCAAGGACCGCGAGCGCCTTGCCGCCTTTGCCCGGGATATCGTGGACGGCAGCCTCCGCCACCAGCGCGCCGACGGCCTGTTTCACAACGTCGTGGACCAGCCGTCGACATTTGTTGAAACCAACCTGGCGCAGATGCTGGCCTATGCCGTGTATGAAGGCGTTGCAGAGGGATGGCTTCCGAAAAACTACCGGACTTACGCCGACAAGATGCGCGAAGCAGCCCGCGCCAAAATGGACGCCTACGGCTACGTGCAAGGCGCTTAGCAATACATTG
>CAVZNE010000289.1:0-3035 GCA_963776445.1 Terriglobales bacterium | reverse complement strand
GAGAGCATGCCGAGGAGGACGTAGGCGGTGCGATTGCGTGTCATATAGCTGCAAGATATATCTGAAAGATATAAACGTCAACATAAATTTCAATTCCTGAGAAATTTATATACGCCTGCAAACAGCAAAAAGCGGCAGGCCGGGTGGCCTGCCGCTTCGATATCGATGTTGCTAAAAGCTGTGTTGTCTTCTATTTGCCAGACTTGGCGGGCGCGGAGGTGTTGCTGTCGCCGAGTACCGAGTGGCTGCCATTGGAACGTACATAGAGGACGGTCAGGCTGAGGGAGGTGACCATGAAAATGACCGCCGACCAAGTGGTGAGCCGGGTGAGCACGTTAGCCGCGGCGCGGGGGCCAAAAGCGGTCTGCGAACCCTGTCCGCCGAAGGCGCCGGCGAGATCGGCCGAGCGGCCCTGTTGCAGGAGAACGACGCCAATCAGAAACAGGCACACAATCACGTGCAGGACAATGACGAAGTAAAGTAGAATCTGCATTTTCTAGGCGGCTTTCCGAGTCTGTCCGGATACCCCGGACGAAAGAATCTTTGGTGCGGAGGAGGGGACTTGAACCCCTATGCCTCGCGGCGCCAGCACCTCAAGCTGGTGCGTCTGCCAATTTCGCCACCTCCGCACGGGGTGAACTTCATAAGTATAGCAAACGAATTGAATTGTGGAAGCGCCTGCGCGGCTTGGCGCAAAGAAGCTTAGGAAAACGTCACTTTTCTTTTTGAGCCGCCGCAGATTCACACGCGCAAACGTTCCATCCACGCGGCCAGGGCCTGCTCGTCGGGAGTCCCGGCGGCCTGGGCGTCCATGATCTTGCGGCGCTCGCCCTCGCTGCGATTCTGGCTGATCTTGAATTTGCCTTCGATACGCGCGATGGGAATGCGGAAGGCGACGATTTCGGCCAGCATAGTGCGGCGAAAGCTTTCCGGCAGGCCGCGCCACTCTGCAACAAACGCCGGCTCGCTGGCCTGCATCAGGCTGGTCAGCACGGCGTCTTTGCAGGCCTCGTCTTCAATCAGTTGGAGGGTTCCATAGGTGTGGATGGCGATGTAGTTCCAGGTGGGAACGGAGAGCGGGTCGTCGTAGTGCGAGGGCGAGACGTAGGTGTGGGGACCGGAGAAGACAGCCAGCGTCTCGCGCCCGGCCAGGGCCTGCCATTGGCGATTGGCGCGGGCAAAGTGGCCTTCAAGAACGCCGTGCGTGCCTTCATCCTTCACGACGAGCGGAAGGTGGGTGGCGGCGCAACTGTTGCCTTCCGATGTTGCTTGCGCGGCGAAGAGAATGGCAAAGGAATAAGCGCGCATGGCCTCAAGGAGGATGCTGCGATCGGTGATCTGGTTGAAGCTGGGCGTGTACATGACACTCCTGCGAATGGAACTGAATCGCTATCACGTTAACAGTTGACACTTCGATGCTAGAATTCCGGCCATCATGAAAAGTGGAATCCAGGCATTGATCCGCATGGCTGCAGTGCGGCTGCTTGCGTTGCTTGCTTTGGCGGGGCTGTTTGCCGCCGTCTATTTCTTCGGCGTTCGTCCACGCCAACTGCGCTGGGGGGCGACGGCGGCGGAGGTGGCTCGCTCCATGCCCGGAGACGGCCTGATGCATCATCCGACATTCTGTGCGACTCGTGCAATTACCATTGCGGGCCGACCAGATGAAATCTGGCCCTGGCTGGCGCAGATGGGGTATGACCGTGCCGGCTACTACGGCTACGACTTGATCGAAAATCTCGGCAGCGCAACAGGAATTAGGAGCGCCTCATCGATTCTGCCAGCGTATCAGCATCCGAAGACGGGCGATACGCTTCCCATCAGCGCGGTTGCCCATATGTTCTTCGGAGAAATCCAATCTGGCAGCTTCCTCATCTGGAGGGGAGAAACGGACCCACCGGATGGAGCGTTCACGTGGGCGCTTTATCCGCTGGATGCGCACCATACGCGTTTAATCAGCCGCATACGATTGCACTACCACTGGACAGACCGGCGGCTGGCGCTCGATCTGTTTACTGAGTTCGCCGATTCTGTGGCTGTGCCCAAGATTCTGCAAGGGATAAAAGACCGTGTAGAAGGACGCACCGCCGAGCCGCTCGGCGTACAGGCCGTGGAGATTGCAACCTGGCTCCTGGCGCTTGCAGAGTGCGCGGCGTCGTTCTGGTTCTTGCTCAGTTGGCGGCGTTGGGGACGCGCCTGGCTGCTGGCGCTGGGATCGGGTCTGGTGCTGCAGTTTGCCCTTTATGCCCATGCACCAGTCTGGTCGAGTGCTGCGCTTGCCTTGTCGTGGGGGGCGGCACTGGTTTTCGCCCGCAAGGCTCAAGCTCGATGATTGTTGATTTTTATCCTGAAGCTCCTAGTGGATGTGCTCGAAGCAAAGCCGGCTTCAAGCAGGGGCTGCGGTCCTTGCATCCGTTATGCATATCGCAAATGAATGCAAGGGCCGGTGAGCCTGGGACTGCCTAGAGTTTGGCAATGACCTGATTGAGGACCGCAACGAGAATTGCGTCGGTAGGAGGATCCACCAGGAAGGACCAGTTGCCGATGAGTTCCTTCAACATCTGGTTGACGCGATTCTTGACTCCGCTCTTGAAGTCATTCAGGTCGTCATTGGGCACGCTGCTGAGCTTCAATCCGTCGAGGCGGTGGTCGATGGGGCGAATCTCGCTCTGCACCGGGTTGAGCCGCAGGGGGCCGATCGCTCCCGGCTGGTTGAGGGCCGGGTTGGTGAGGAAATCGCGGGCGTGCGTGCGGCCCACATCGTAGTCGTGGTCGCGGAAGGTCAGATCGAAAAAACCCAGAAAAGCGCTGAGCCCCGCGCCGGCAAGCTGGCTGTCCATGGCGGTGACGCCGTAGATTTCCATGTGGTCGCGTGCGCCGAGGCCGGCGGCGGTTTCGAAGGCCAGGATGGAATCGCAGAAAGCTTGCGGCTGTGCCGGATCGGCGGCGAGCGCGGTCATTTCTGCGCTGTACTGGCGCGCGATGCGGGCCTTGGCGTCGTCCAATGTCTCCGCGCTCTGTGCCCCAGGGGAAGTATG
>CAVZNE010000288.1:0-4653 GCA_963776445.1 Terriglobales bacterium | reverse complement strand
TGTGGAGGCTTGCCGGGAGCGGGTTTGGGCAGCGGCGACGAATCGCCCTCCAGAATGCGGCGCACGCGCGCCGTGTTCAATTCGCCGAAGCGGAAGATCTCCGGCTTGCCCTCGACCGCGATGCCCGCGGTGCGCGCTGCCTCTACCAGATACGGATCGCCTTCTTCGATGACCACGCAGCGCTCCACGCTGGCGGCGAAGGCGCGCATGCGCTCCAGAGGCAGCGGATACGTCATTCCCAACTTCAGCACGCTGGCTGTGGGCGCTGCTTCGCGCACATGCTGGAAGGAGATGCCCGAAGTGATGATGCCGAGCGAAGTGGAGCCCGCAACGATTTGGTTCGGACCCGCTTCCTCGTTCCAGGCAGCCATCTCGGCCAGCGTATTGCGGAGCCGCTGATGCGCCGGGCGTGCGTAGGCGGGAATCATGACGCGGGAGCTGGCATCGTGCGCGAACGGCGCTGGGTGCGGCGCGGAAATCGTTACCGTTCCGCGCCGGACAATGGTTTTGGAATGGCAGACGCGCGTGGTCATGCGCAACAGAACCGGCACTTGCCAGCGCTCGGAAATCTCAATGGCGCGCAGCGTGAACTCGTACGCTTCCTGCGAGTCGGAGGGCTCAAGCATGGCCACGCCGGCGGCAAGCGCATAACGCCGGTTGTCCTGCTCGTTCTGACTCGAAGCCATGCCGGGATCGTCGGCCGAGACGATGACCAGCGCCCCGTCCAGCCGGATCAATGCCACGGTGAACAAGGGGTCGGCGGCCACATTCAGCCCGACGTGCTTCATGGTGACCAACGCGCGTTCGCCGGCAACGGAGACGCCGATGGCCACTTCAAGCGCCACTTTTTCGTTGGGAGCCCACTGCGCTTTTCCACCCAAAGTCTCGAAGGTTTCCAGAATCTCCGTCGAGGGCGTACCAGGATAGCCAGTACCCAGTTTCACCCCGGCGTCCAAAGCGGCCAAGGCTACCGCTTCGTCACCGCTTAGCAGTGACACTGCATGCTGTTGCTGTAGGTAATTCAAGCTAAGGTCCTGTGGTAATCGTGTCTTGATTTTAGTGTACTCCGGTTGCGGAATCCCCCTGGCAGGGCCTGCTCCGAGGGCCATCGCATGGTCAAATATGCGTTCCGCAGCCGCAAGAACAAACCGGGCCTGGGATTGAGATCCCAGGCCCGGATTGTCGAATCGATTCCAGTCTTGCAGCGCGGCAAACGCCGTGCGTTTTCAAAAGACCGGCGCTACTGTTGCGGAGCCGGCGCCGGTGCGGGAGCCGGAGTTTGGGGAGCGGGGGCCAGGGGCACATCGCCCGAAGCCGAAGCCGCCGGCTTCTTGTTCTTGTCGGTCAAGCGGGTTTTGTCGCCTGTGGTGGTGGACTTCTTTTTCTTCTTGGAAGCTGTGTCGCCGGCCAGGCCGAGCGGTCCGGCTTGCGTCTGGCGATCGGCAGCCTCGGCGGCATCCGGCGCGGCAGGCGCCGACGCGTCGGGCTGAGGTCCCTTGACCTTGAGCTTTTTGGGCTGCTTGGCGCGGGCGCTGTAGCGAAGCTTCTTGTCCGGCTTGGCAGAGCTCTCCAGGGGGTTGACCGGCTCCGGGGCGGCTGCCGGGGTTGGCGGCGGTAACGCGCCCGCATCCTCGGTTTTGGTTTCGGGCGCGTTGGGCAGGGTCTTGGTAGGCGCCTGGCCAAAACGGATTTTTTCCTTCTTGCCGGGTTTCATGCTGGCAACGTCAGCCGCGCTGGCGCCCTTTTTCGCCTTCTTGTCCTTCTTTGCCGGCGCTGCAACCGGCTCAGCGGAAGCGGAGGCCGATTTCTGGCGGAAGGCGCGCGTATTCTCGCGGAAGCGGGTGCGCTCGACCTTCTTCTTCTTCTTGGGGGCCGGCGGGACGTAAGCACTGTAGATCGGCTTGGTCTGGCGCGCGCTGGCGCCGGAATCCTCAAATCCCGGTTTGATTTCGATGTAGGCATCCTCGCGCATCTTGGTCAGATAGTCGCGGATGGCCGGCTCCATCTTGCTCATGTAGAAAGACTGCTCCACGTCCTGCTCCACGTCCTTGTACTCGGGAACGCCGCCGGAAACGTGTTGCACTACCTTGAGAATGACGTAGCCCTGCTTGGTGCGAATGGGCTCGGTGAACTGGCCCGTCTTGAGAACGAAGGTCTTGTCTTCAAGCACCTTGGCCAGGCTGCCGCGCTTGAACTGGCCCAGATCGCCGCCCTGGGCAGCGGTGGGTCCATCGCTGAAGGTGCGGGCCAACTGGGTAAAGTCGCCGCCGGCGTGGAGTTTGGCCTCAATATCGTCGGCCTTGGCCTTGGCGGCAGCCAACTTGTCAGGATCGTCGGGCATGAAGGCGCCCTTCTCGGTGACCGAGGGAACGGGAGCGCCGATGGAGATTAGGATCTCGCTGAGACGCTCGCTTTCCTGCTGCACGTACTCCTGCTTGTGCTCCTCGAAGTAGCGCTGGGCCTCGCCGGGGGTCATCTGAATCCTGCGGCCCACCTGGTCGCGCATCACCTCCTGGGTGATGATGCCATTGCGGATATTGGCCTTGAAATCCTCGTAGGAGACGCCTTGTTCCTTGGCCGCCTTCTCCAAATCCTCAATGGTTTCCAGGTTGTACTGTTTGCGGATCTCGTTGAGGCGCTTCACCAGATCGGTTTCGCCGGTGATGCCGAGTTCCTTGCCTTTGGAGAGCCAGAGCTGCTGGTCGATGAGGTTACGCAGCAGGTCCTTGTGGGCCGCGGCAGTCTCCTGCATCGAGGCGCCGCGCTGGCGCGCCTCCTGGTCGAGTTCCTTCATGGCGCGCTCGTACTCCGAGCGCGTAATGACCTGATCGTTGACGCGGGCGATGATGTCCTCGACCGTGGTGCCGCCGTATGGGCTCTCAGGCGCGGCGGGATGCGTTTGCGCCAAAGTGAAACTTGCGAGCAGCACCGTGCCGAGCACGAACACCGCGGGAGTGCGAAGGAGTCTTGGATTCATAGGTAAGGACACGGCAGGGGGCAATCGTTCACCACCTGAAGCATAGACGCCATTGTAAATGCCTGGGCAGCAGGAGCGCGATTCCTGGGTCGATTCGGGGCATTTTTGGCAGGTATTCCCGAATTTGTAGGGCGGAGGGATGGGGTTCGTGCTCTCCAGGGCCACCTGCGGTGGGGTCCGCGCTGTCCTTTGAAGATCGTGGATCGCCCTCTGTGGCCGGGAGCGGGCGGGAAAAGCCGCCGCCAAACCGCACCTTCGGCTACCCGAAGGTGCGGTTTGGCGTCAAACAGCCCGGTGATATACTTCAAGCCAAGACTGCTCTGTACGGGCCTTTGCAGCGGTTTTCCCAATTCCTGAGCCTTGCCGCAACCGGGCAAGGTTAATTTTTATCGAGGAACGGTTTGGCGCATCACGGTGGATTGGAACTCGATTTTTTGGGAAACCGCAACAGAACGCTTGTCGCAACCGCAGTCCGGAGGTTCTTCCTGCCTATGACTCCCCGCGCACGCCGCGCACTCTTTACGTTGATCGTCTTCTTTTCCGTCTGCGCCGTTGCCGGCACCTTCCTGCAGCGCAGGGTGGGGGCACAGTCTTCGGCCGACGAAAGCCAACTGCGCGACAACCTCAAGTCGTTCACCAATGTGTATGCGCTGGTGGAGCAGAACTATGCCGAGCCGATCAACGGCGAAAAAGCGGACACCGCTATTTATGACGGGGCCATTCCCGGCATGCTGCGGGTTCTGGATCCGCACTCCAACTTCTACGATCCCAAGGCCTACGCCCGGATGCGGGAAGACCAGCACGGACGCTACTACGGCGTGGGCATGGTCATCCAGCAGCAGCTCACCAAGATTTATGTCATTACGCCCTACGAGGGCACGCCCTCTTTCCGGGCCGGCATTCACCCCGGCGACATTATCTCCGCGGTGGACGGCAAGACGACCGACGGCATGACCTCCGACCTGGTAGCCAAGGCGCTGAAGGGCCCCAAGGGCACCCATGTGCAGGTGACCACCACCCGCGAGGGCCATGCCACGCCGCTGGTGTTTGACCTGGTGCGCGACGAAATTCCGCATCCCTCCGTGGACCTGAAATACGAAATGCGCCCCGGCGTGGGCTACATCCATCTGGCCCAGTTCCAGGAGACCACGGCACAGGAAGTGATTGAGGCTGTCGACGGCTTCAGCAACCTGAGAGGCCTCGTTCTGGACCTGCGCAGCAACCCCGGCGGCTTGTTGAGTCAGGCGGTCGACATTTGCGACCATCTGCTGGCCAAGGGACAGAACATCGTCTCGCAGCGCGGGCGGGCCTATCCCGATCAGGTCTACACGGCCACCCACGGCAACGGCGGCAAAACCTTCCCCATCGTGGTGCTGGTCAACCGCAATACGGCCTCCGCGGCAGAGATCGTCAGTGGCGCGCTTCAGGACCACGACCGCGCGCTGATCGTCGGCGAAACCACCTTTGGCAAGGGGCTGGTGCAGACGGTTTATAACCTGAGCGAGAATACCGGCCTGGCGCTGACCACCTATCACTACTACACGCCCTCGGGACGGCTCATCCAGCGCAACTACTCCGGCGTGTCGCTCTACGACTACTACTACAACCATGCCGGCGCGCAGCCGGCCGACACCACCAACCGCGAAGTCAAGTTCACCGACGCGGGCCGCACGGTC
>CAVZNE010000287.1:0-4038 GCA_963776445.1 Terriglobales bacterium | reverse complement strand
GAGTGCGGCTTTTCCCAGAACTGCGTCGAAGCCTGCCCCAAGCAGATCCCTCTCACCGACGCCATCTCCGACGTCAGCCGCGACGTCATCCTGCAAAAGGCCAAGGACTTCCTGCGCAGTTAGACGCCAATCCGATTTTTACAGTTTGTCTCGGCACCAACTTGGCTTCCCCTCCATTCTGCAGGTTCCTCGCAGCATGGAGGGGAAGCCAAAAATGCATCAAAAATAGCCAAAAATCGACCAAAACAGCTCAAAAACTGGCGAAAACTGGCAAAAAATAGCCTTTTTTGTGGGTGATCTGACTGAGGGTAATCTCTTGTAAACTATTCATATAGTGATGCTTATGTCCATATTTAGGGCTATAACAGGAGTTGCAAAATGGCGGGGGGGGTGGGGGGTATTGAGGGTACGGCGCGGGCAAAATGCTGACTTTTTGCACCGGGCACTTCTCTTGACCTCTGCCAGTATGCGCCAGGGGAGAGTAATGATCGGCAAGCGGAGCCGAAGGGTGAGGTTTGTTGCTTTCTGTCTCAAGAGCGAGACTTGGGGCTCACAATCTTAACTACTCAGACCTGGGCCACCCGCCCGCCCAATCGTGGTGGTAGATTGAGATGTGCGCACCGCCCATTGGAGAAATGCAGGCGAAAGAGACAGATCGGAGGCTTGACGAGCAATGAAGAAGTTCTTTTCATGGAAGATGGTGGCCTCGTGGATAATTGCATTTTTTGTGGGGCTTTACAGCACATTTGTTGTTTTGAAGCTTTGGGGATGGTTCGCTGTCTCGACGCTGCACCTGCCTGATCTTACTTTCCTGCAAATGTGGGGTCTGATGCTACTCGGAGGTGCACTTATGGGCGGAAACTTCCGGACAGGCTCAACCAGCGAACAGAGCAGATGGGCCACGCTAGCGGCTGCCGTTGAAATGTGCATACCCGATGACAAGCAAAAGGAATGGAAAGAATACTGGGATGGGGAACCTGCTAGGGTGCTACTCGAAGGGTTCGGATCCATCGTTGGCTCTCTAGCTACCAACACGCTTGTACTGGTGATGGGATTCGTTCTTCACGTTGCAACGACATAATCATGCTCATCTTCACAGTATTCACGCTGGCAGGCATAGGCCTATTCATCGCGAAGCATCGCGGTTGGGGATCGCTTTGCTTCGTGATTGCTTTTGTCGCGTTACTCACAATGCTTTGAGCAGAGACGTCTCAACTGACGCTCTTAATCTCAGAGTCGTGCAATTCTGAAATCGTGAGGCTATCCCTTCCTGCCGTTGTATCGGTCTCGAATTCTTCAAGACTGAAGCTCGGCGGGAGGAAGATCAACAGATGTGCTCGTTCGGCAAACTCTTCAGGCGCATCCGAACTAATACCGGCGCGCCGCTCGACATACTCAAAGCTGCATTCAGGTGCATTGAATAAGAATTGGAGAATGGCTTCTCCCTTCCGAGACTTGATCTCGCATTTACCTTCTTTCAGGGACGAGACGACACCTGTCAAAGAGAATGCTGCGTCTCGAAATTTACACTGGCAAACGATCAATGTTTTCTCGTCCGCCCATTTGTGCAATATAAGAAATGCCTCCCTCGGATCGATCATGCTGCCTCCGACGATTATTATAGGGTGCGTTCGGGTCGGCGGGTGGGTGTACCGCATCTGACCACTAAAGCAGGTGCCCCACATCTCTATCTTGGGTAGTATGCTACTTTGCTTTTCCAACTGGCGACAGGCCAAGTTTGCAGGGCGCCCCAGGTCCCTCTTTTGGGACCTGGGAAAGCACAACATTCAACCGTAACTCAAGAAATCAATCAGCGGCCTTTTACTCCCAAACAGCAACCCCACCCACCGCTTTATCCATCCGCTCCAGCACATCGTCCGACAGCTTCACTCCCATCGCTTTCACGTTGTCGGCAATCTGTTCCGGCCGCGAGGCTCCAATAATGGCCGAAGCCACCTCCGGCCGCCGCAGCACCCAGGCCAGACCCATCTGCGCCATGGTCAGTCCCAGATCGGCGGCAATCGGCTTCAGTTGCGCCACTGCCTCCAATAGATAATCCGACCGGAAGTGACGTCCTGCGCTCTCCATGAAGACATTCATCTCTTCGCTGGCCGCGCGGCTGCCCGGCGGAGGCGGCTGCCCCGGCGCGTACTTGCCGGTCAACACCCCATGCGCCAGCGGCGAAAACGCCAGGTTGTCGATCCCATGCCGCGCACAGGCTGGGAACACCTTCCCTTCCGGCTTGCGCCACAGCATGGAGTACTGCGGCTGGCTCGACGAGAACGCCGTCAGCCCGTCCGCGCCGGTGATCGCCGCTGCAGCGTCAATCTGCTCCCCGGTCCATTCGCTGAATCCGATGGCCCGCACCTTGCCCGCCTGCACCGCCCGGTCCAATGCGTCCAGCGTCTCTTCCAGCGGCGTTTCCTTGTCGAAGCGGTGGCACTGGTAGAGGTCGATCGTGTCCACGCCTAGCCGCTGTAGCGAACGGTTTAACTGTTTTTCTACTTGCGCGGCAGAGAGGCCCTTGTCCGGCTCGTCGCCCACCGGGAAATAGAGCTTGGTGGCCACCATGAAGCGGTCTCGCGGAAAGGCCTTGAGCGCCTCGCCCAGCACCCGCTCCGCCTCGCCCGCGCCATACTGGTTGGCGGTATCGAACAGCGTAATGCCGTGGTCCACCGCCGCATGAATGCAGCGGATGGCCTGCTCGTGCCCAATTCCCCCGGCCACGGTCAGCCAGGTTCCAAAACTCAACTCCGAAACTTCGAGCGGCCCCAGGCCCAAACGGCGATATTGCATTCTTTCTCCCGAAAAAACTCACTTCAAAATCGTTCACACGCAAAAAAACTGGGTGCCCCATCCTTCGCGGTTCTTTGCGAAGGGTGGGAAAGCAGCAAAATCGCAATCGGATTTACCGAATCCTCGTTCCCTATCCCAGCACCTGCACAGCGCCCCGGCCCAGCAACTCCTCCACGCGTTCCACCCATCCCTTGTCGGCCGCCACGCTCATCTTTTCCGGCTCCAGGATCACCGACCACTCGCCCTTCTTTTCCAGATGCACCATCACCTTGCCCGGCCCCGGCGCGGCATCCGCGGCGCTCTTCAGCGCGGCAAACATCGCCTCGCTGGCTAGGTCGATGTTGATGCGAATCCGCACGCCGCCGGGCAGCTTCACCTGCACCGCCTCGAGAGCGACGATGGAGCTGATAGAGATCTTCGGCGCCTGATCTTCATCGCCCATCAGCACCCCGCGCACCAGCACCGGCGCTTCCATCTTCAACTGCTCCGAGAGCTTTTCGTAGTCCCGCGAAAAGCAGATAATGTCGATCTTGCCGCTAGCATCTTCCAGCGAGCCCATCGCGTATTGCTTTTGGTCCTTCTTGCTCCGCGCCACCCGCAGGCCCATGATCATGCCTGCCACCTGGATCTCGTCCGCAGGGTCCGTTGGTTGGCCCCAACGCCGCTCCGGAGGCTTGCGCTCCAAGGCCTCGGCCGTGGAGATCACGCCCGGCAGGTTGCGCAGCTTTTCCGCGTACTTGTCCAGCGGGTGCCCGGAGACAAAGAATCCCAGCACCTCTTTTTCATTGGCCAGCCGTTCGCCTTCTTCCCAGTCGGCCACCTTGGGCAGGTCGTTTGCGCCCTTGGCCGCCTTGGGCCCTTCGTCGAACAGACCAAACAGCCCGCTCTGCCCGCGCTCGGCGTCCTTTTGCGCCTTCTGCGCCTGCTCCATCGCCTTGTCGACCGCGGCCATCAGCGGACCGCGCTTGCCCAGCGAATCAAGCGCGCCGGCCTTGATCAACGACTCGAGCACCCGCTTGTTCATGACGCGCAAATCGACCTTGTCGCAGAACTCCCACAGATTGGCGAACCGCCCGCCCACTTCGTCGCGGGCTTTCAAGATGGAGTCAATCGCATTGCCGCCCACGTTCTTCACTGCCGCCAAGCCAAAACGAATCGCCTCGCCCTCCGGCGTAATGTGCGGCGTAAACTGCGAGCCCGAAATCTGCACATCGGGCGGCTCGACCTGAATGAGACGATCGT
>CAVZNE010000286.1:0-13380 GCA_963776445.1 Terriglobales bacterium | reverse complement strand
TTTGTTCCGGGCGAATCGGGTGATGCGTTCCTGCATCGTGCGGACGAGGCGCTCTACGAGGCGAAGCACACGGGGCGGAACCGCGTCGTCGCCGCATGATCCCCGTCCATACGCGTGAACCCACTCACCGTCTTAATCACCATCGTTGCAAGCTTCGCTGCGCGGCCGGTGGCGTGGCAACTGTCACCCGAGTGAACTCGGCACGGCGCTGCGCAAGTTGGGATTCAGACGGCAGCGGTGATGGCGTGGCGACGCTGGCTTTCAAGCCTTGTGGTGCAAGCAGGGATAGGATCGCGCCGCCCTCAGTAACCCGTATCTTCGCTGTCGTACGGTCAACTGGATATAAGAAAATATAACACATTGTCTGACGCGATCGATAACGTGTCAGGCTCATTCAAGTTTATAAGACTTCTAAAGCGTTTCCTCTTGACCAATTATGCTTGATAGAATACACAATGTTTGCCTTGAAACTGGAAGAGTAGATTGTTGCGTAGCAGCGGCAATCTGAATCGCGCACCGAACGTTAACCAATTAATTCAGAGACAGGCTTTGAAGGTGTTGGTTGGGGGGGCGCGAGCGACAGGTTGCCGAAGCGTTGGGCGTGTACCGCGAGGTCACGCGATGTCGATTCGAGCACCTCCGCGCAATCAGCTGCTGGCGTCGCTGTCGCAGCACGACGGTGAAATGCTGCGTCCGGATCTTCGGCTCGTCGAATTGACCGATAGGGCGGTAGTGATCGAGGCGGGCAGACCGGACCAGCGCGTGTATTTTCCCCACAGCGGGATCATTTCTCTAGTCGCTAATTTCTCCAACGGACAATCGGTCGACATGGCCATGATCGGCCGTGACAGCCGCCTTCGCCGCCTTCCGGGCCCATGTCGATCACCCAGTCCGCGCTCTTGATCACGTCCAGATTGTGCTCGATCACGATCAGCGACCCGCCGCCGTCGATCAGCTTGCGGAAGGCCGTGAGCAGCACGGAAACGTCGTCGAAATGCAGCCCGGTGGTCGGCTCATCCAGAATGTAGAGCACCCGGCTGGCCTGCGACGGCTTGGCGTTGGCGTTGGCCGCGCGCACCTGCGCCAGGTGTGCCGCCAGTTTGACGCGCTGCGCCTCGCCTCCGGACAGTGTGGTGGCCGACTGGCCCAGGCGCAGGTAGCCCAGTCCAATCTCGTCCAGCACCGCCAGCTTGTCCATCAGCCGCGTCTGCCCGGCAAAGAAGCGCAGAGCTTCTTTCACCGTCATTTGCAGCACCTGGTGGATGTTTTTGCCCTTGTACTCCACCTGCAGCACCTTGGCCTGGTAGCGCGTACCGTTGCAGTCTTCGCAGGGCAGCTCGACGTCGGCCAGAAACTGCATTTCGACGGTTACGGTGCCGTCGCCTTCGCAGGTGTTGCAGCGGCCGCCGGGCACGTTGAACGAGAAATGGCCCGGCGTGAGCCCTTGCCGCTTGGCTTCCGGCTGCGCAGCAAACAGTTCGCGGACCAGGTCGAAGCCCTTGATGTAGGTGATCGGATTGGAGCGCGGCGTGCGCCCGATGGGCGTCTGGTCCACCAGGATCACGTCATTGAGGCGCTCGACGCCGGTCAAAGACGTGAAAACGCCTGAGGGGTCCGACCCGTCGCTCTGGCCCAGCGCCCGCGCAACGGCCCGGTAAAGGACCTGGTGCACCAGCGTGGACTTGCCCGAACCGGAGACGCCGGTAATGGCCACCAGCATGCCCAGCGGAATTTCAATGTCGAGCCCGTGCAGGTTGTTGGCCAGGGCGCCGCGCAGGACCAACCGATCCCTACCAGGCGTGCGCCGCCGCGTGGGGACGGGAATGGAAAGCTGCCCGGAGAGATAGCGCCCGGTGAGCGAGGCAGGATTGGCCTCGATCTCCGCCAGAACGCCCTCGGCCAGCAACTGGCCGCCAAACTCGCCCGCGCCGGGGCCCAGATCGAGCAGATAATCGGCGGCGCGGAGGATGTCGGCGTCGTGCTCGACGACGAGGATGGTATTGCCCAGGTCGCGCAGCGCCTTGAGAATGGCGATCAACCGCTCCGTGTCGCGGGAGTGGAGTCCGATGGAAGGCTCGTCCAGCACATACAACGCACCCACCAGTTGCGATCCCAGCGAGGAGGCCAGTTGTATGCGCTGCGCCTCGCCGCCGGAGAGCGTGGAGGCAAGCCGGTCGAGCGTCAGGTATTCCAGGCCCACCGCGTCCAGAAAACTGAGCCGCTTGCGGACTTCTTCGAGAATGGAGCCGGCAATCTCCTCCTGCATGGGCGAGAGCTTGAGCGAGCCGAAGAACTTGCGCGCCTCGCCGATGGTGAGGGCGGCCGCCTGGCAGATATTCTTGCCGTTGATGCGCACGGAGCGGGCCTCGGCGCGCAGGCGCTGGCCGCGGCAATCCGGGCACTCCGCATAGCCACGATATTTGCTGAGCATGACGCGCACGTGCAGCTTGTACTTTTTGCGCTCCATCTGCGCAAAGAAGCCAAAGACGCCCTCAAAGCTGCCCTTGCCGCGCAGCACAATCTCGCGCGCCGCCTCCGGCATTTCCCGCCAGGGAACATCCATGGGGATGCCCAGTTCCGCGGCCTGCTTTTTCATGTCAAGGAACCAGGGCCGGTTTTTCGGCCGCTCCCACGGGTCGATGGCGCCCTGGCTCAGGCTCAGTCCCTTGTCGGGAATCACCAGGTTCAGGTCGAAGTCCACCGTATTGCCAAACCCCTGGCAGCGGGGGCAGGCGCCGAAGGGATTGTTGAAGCTGAACAGGCGCGGCTCTGGCTCCTTGCCCGGCCGGTGGCAACTGGTGCACTCGTACTCGCCGGAGAAGCGGTGGCGCTTGCGCTCGGCGTCTTCGTCGCGCGGAACTTCCTCAAAGATGACCTCGCCGGCTTCGCGGTAGGCCGTCTCTGTCGCGTCCACAACGCGCGTGCCGCTGTCGTCGCTGAGCACAATTCTGTCCAGAAGGACAAACACGGGAAGGGTGAAATCCAGGTCGAGCAGCGACTCCGGGGTCGAAAACTCAACAATTTTGCCTTGCTGGTAGAGGCGGTTGAAGCCGTTCGTGCGCAGTTCCGTGAGCCGCGCCTTGAGCGTCTCCAGGTGCGGCGAGTCTCCGCCCTTGACCACTGGCTTGGCCGCGGTCTTGCTGGCGGCTTTGGCTGGCCGCCCGATTGCCTTGGCCGCCTTCGCCGCAGGAGCAGCGCCCGCTTCCGCTGTCGGCGTTGCCGTCTTCACCGGGATCAGCACATGCAGACGCATTCCCATGCCCAGGGCCAGGATGGCATCTGTCACCTCGTCGACCGAGTCGCGCTTCACCAGCCCGTCGCAAAAGACGCAGTGCACCGTGCCGCAGCGCGCATACAGGAGGCGCATGTAGTCGTAGACCTCGGTCGCCGTAGCCACCGTGGAACGCGGATTGCGCGTGGTGTTTCTCTGCTTGATGGCGATGGCCGGCGCCAGGCCGTCGATCAGGTCGACGTCGGGCTTTTCGATACGCTCCAGAAACTGCCGCGCGTAGGCCGACAACGATTCGACATAGCGCCGCTGCCCCTCCGCATAGATGGTGTCGAAGGCCAGCGAACTCTTGCCCGACCCCGAAACGCCGCTGACCACCGTCAGCATTCCGTGAGGGATCTCGCAGGAGATGTTCTTCAGATTGTGCGTCCGCGCTCCGCGGATAATGATGGCGTCATTCAAAGGGAAGGCACCGGGAAGAAGTGGGTCCGCCGCGCCTGCGCCTCCACTGTGAGGCTCAGGGCACATGCGGCCAATCTTCATTATAGGGTGCAGGAAAGCGACGGTTCCTTCCTGACCCCGCTGCGTCGAATCTGAAGCGGAACGGGTCAAACCCGACCGGTAAACTAAGTGTGAGGTATTCCGTGCGTCGCTTTGCCCTTTTCGTTCTTCTGTTTGTTCCGGTTGCCGGGTTTGCCCAGGACTCCACCTCAACCGCTGAAAGCCAAGTTCCCGCCGCAGCCACCACTGCCGCAGATGCCCAAACCGTCTCCCCGCAGGTTGCAGCCGCCGAGGCCGACCTGGTGAAATCCGACTGGAAAGCCGCCGAAGCCAAGCTCGACGCCTGGCTGGCGGCCCATCCTGACGATTCCCGCGCCCTGTTCGACGCCGGCTACGTGGCCGACGCCCAGAATCGTCTGGAGGACGCCGCCGGTCTCTACCGCCGCGCCGTCGAGGCCAATCCCCAGTCGTTTGAGGCGCATCTCTCTCTGGGCCTGCTGCTGGCCCGCCAGAACAAACTGGCCGATGCCCGCCCCGAACTGGCCGCCGCCACCACATTGGACCCCGGCGACGCCGGACCGGCGACCAAGGCCCGCGCCTGGCGCGCCCTGGCTGAAATCGACCGCAACAGCGATGCCACCCAGGCCTCCGACGACTTGCTGGAAGCGCTCAAACTCTCTCCGGAAACCCCGGCCGATACGCTGCTGGCGGCCAACATCGCCGAGCAGGCAGGCCAGTACGACGCCGCCCAAGCAGCCTACCGCCGCATCCTGGCCAAGGACCCGAAATCCGCCCCGGCCAACGCCGGCCTGGCCCACTTGCTGATCGCCCGCAAACAGTATGCCGAAGCGGAGACCTTTCTTCGCACCGCCCTGGAACAGGCTCCCGACGACGCCGCGCTGACCGCGCAACTGGCCACCGTCCTGGCTGCCCAGGACAAAGCCGAGGCCCTGCCCCTGATCCAAAAGCTGCACGACACCCATCCCTCCAACGCGGCCATTACCCGCATGCTCGCTGAGGTTCTGGCCCAGGCCGGCGATGCTGCCGGTTCCGATCACCTCTATGCCGGCCTGCTCGCTGCCAGCCCCGAGGATCCTTCCCTGCTGATCGCCCACGGGCAGAACCTGATCCGTCAGCTCAAGTACGCCGAGGCCCTTGCCGCCTTCGACAAGGCCACCCGTCTGGACGAAGCGAACGCCGACGGCTGGAGCGGGCTGGCCTTTGCCGCCTCACGCATAAATCAGCCTTCCATCACGCTGCACGCTCTTACCATGCGATCAAAATATCTTCCCGAGATTCCTTCGACCTACTTTCTATGGGCTACTGCGTACGACTCGCTGCACGAAAAGGCGCAGGCGGCGGCCTATTACCATCACTTTCTGGACGCATCCGCCGGAAAATTTCCGGATCAGGAGTGGCAGGCGCGGCAACGTCTCCTTTTGCTCGAAAACAAGAAATGAGATGTGGCAGGATAGGAACCTGGAAAGCGGACTTTTCCTCTGCACGGCGCCGGGATCGTCGAACTGCTGAGACCGCAAATTTTTCCTCTTGCGCAATCTCACAAAATGTTCCATAGTCACGGCCTGAGGTTAATCCGCACCAGCGGAGGTTCCCCATGCGGACTATGGCGCCCTTGGCAATCCTCGTCCTCCTCGGAGTGACCACGGTCCCAGCCTGTGCCTCGGGCCTGGACAAAATCCCCGACCAGCAAAGCATTGATGCCCTGGAAGCCAAGGCCAGCGTGGCCCAGCCGCGCGAGCAGTGTTTCCTTTACGCCGAACTGGTGCACCAGATGACCGAACTCAGCCTGCGCCAGTACGCCGCCGGCGACGTGGATGCTGCCTCCGCTATGCTCAAGCACATCCAGAAGTTCACCCATAAAATTCATCTTTCCGTGGCCGACGACAACAAGCGGCTCAAGAACGCCGAAATCCTGCTCCGCCAAACCGCCTACCGCCTGAATGAGATGCTCCATGCCGGCAACTATGAGGACCGCCAACTGGTGGAGCAGACCCTGGCGCAGGTGAACCAGGCTGAAACCGAGGCCATGCTGCAGGTCTTCCGCAAATAGGCGGCTGGCATTCCGGCTGCGCATTTTCACACTTTCCCTGGCCTGATGGCTTGTGCTTCAATGAGAGGCCGAGAAGGTGCCTATGCGTCCAATACGCTGTTTTGCCGCCGTACTGGTCTGCCTGCTCGGGACGACTCTGCTGCCTGCCCAGAAGGAAAAGCGCGAACCGCTGACCGGCGTCCAGATCGAGCAGATTCGCGAAGCCGGCATCTATCCCGATGACCGGGTCAAGCTCTATACCAAGTTCCTCGATGAGCATGCCGGGGTCATCAAAGGGCTCACCAACCGCGCCAAATCCGCAGCCCGTAGCCGCCGCCTGGACGATGAACTGCAGGATCTGACCGCGCTGATGGACGAATTCGGCTCCAACCTCGACGTCTACTCCGACCGCAAGGCCGATATCCGTAAATCTCTCAAGCCGCTGCCTGAAGCCATCCAGCGCTGGCTCACGATTCTGCGCGCTCTGCCTGGAGAGCCGGGCTTCGACCTGGCCCGCAAAGAGGCCATCGAGAGCGGCCAGGACCTGGCCGATCAGGCCACCCGCCTGCTCAGCGAACAGACCGATTACTTCAAGCTGCACAAGGATGAGGCGGGCCAGGACCGCGCGGAACCGAAGTGACGACAGTGATCAGATGTCAGTGAATGGCAGGTGACGTTCGTATTTCTACGGCAAAAGTGCATTTATTTGCAAAATTAGCAGGAATAAGTCCTTCTTTGAAAGGGCACGGCTTCAGCCGTGACGCTAAATCCCGCATAATCAACGCGGGCTTCAGCCCTTGAGGGACGGTTTTCTTGAATCAGGCGCTCGTTCAGAGGTTCCCTAGAACGAAGGGGCGTACAAACTGACCACTGACAACTGTTCACTGACAACTAAATACTGAAAACTCGCTTTACAGTCCAGGGGCGATTTGAGGGCGGGTTTTCGCCACAACGGGGAGCGGCTGCGGCCGCATCAGGGCAAAACTGGCACGCAAGATGCCATAAGCCGCCAGGATGCCGAATGCCATTGAGCCTATACACGCGCAAATCAACATCACCAAATTGAATAAATCAGCCATTGCACCCTTCTTGATTGCTTCCCTGGGGTTTGTACCGTTCGCGTTAACGATGCCGGAGGGTTGATCCGAAACGTCGATACAAATACTGCTGCGATTGTCGCAGATAAACCGCCGCGTTGACCCGGATTTCTATTGACCAATAGAATACCTCTAGAGTGTTGCAATCCGGTAACTGGCCGGGGCTACACTCGGAACGGCCCACCTTCACCCACTGCCTGATGACAATTACTCACATTTCGGTGCGCGGGGCGCGCCAGCACAATTTGCGCGACATCAATGTGCGCATCCCCCGCAACTCGCTCACGGTGGTCACCGGCCTCTCGGGGTCGGGCAAGAGCTCGCTCGCCTTCGACACCATCTATGCCGAGGGGCAGCGCCGCTATGTGGAGACGCTGTCAGCCTACGCGCGCCAGTTTCTGGACCAGATCGAGCGGCCCGACGTGGATTCGATCGAGGGCTTGAGCCCGGCCATCTCGATTGAGCAGAAGACCACCAGCCGCAGCCCACGGTCGACGGTGGGAACGATCACCGAAATCTACGATTACCTGCGTTTGCTGTATGCCTCAGTCGGTACGCCGCACTGCCCCAACTGCGGCCGGCCGATTGCGCGCCAGACCGCGGAGCAGATGGTGCAGCGCATTCTGCAACTGGGCATGGGCGAGCGGGTTACGGTGATGGCGCCGGTTGTGCGCGGCCGCAAGGGCGAATTCAAGGACCTGTTCGACCAACTGGACCAGCAGGGCTTTCGCGCCCGTGTGGACGGCGAGATGGTCGACCTGGCGGAGCCGGTGCCGCTGGACCGGCGCAAGAACCACACCATTGAAGCGGTGATCGACCGCATTCTGCTGAAGCTGCCCGCCGCCGATGCGCCGCCCTTGCCGGCGGGAAAGCCCTCGGTAGAGAAGCGGCTGGACCAGGCCGTGGCCAAGGCGCTGCAAATGGCCAACGGGCTGGTGCTGGTGGCGATTGCCGGAGGCGAGGAACAACTATTCTCGTCCTCGATGGCCTGCCCGGATTGCGGCCTGGACGTGCCCAAGCTCGAGCCGCGCAGTTTCAGCTTCAACTCTGCCTTCGGCGCCTGCCCTGAGTGCCACGGACTGGGCTCGCTGTACGATCTGGACCCCGCCAAGGTGATCACCGACTGGTCAAAGCCTCTCTTGGACGGCGGACTGGGACCGGGCTCCTCGTCGCAGTACCTGCTACGGCTCATCCATCTGGCCGCCGACCGGTACGACATCAACCTCAAGCTTCCCTTTGAGGATCTGCCGCCCAAGCAGCAGCACATCCTGGTCTACGGCCCGCCCAAGGGCGAAGCGCCGCGCACCGGCTTTCACGGCATTTTGACCTACCTGCGCGACTCGATCGACGAGGCGCGCAGCGACGCCTACCGCGATTACATGCTGAGCTACATGTCGGCGACGCCCTGTCCGGTTTGCCGGGGCAAGCGGCTGCGCCCGGAGTCGCTGGCGGTGAAAATCGGCGGGCAGTCGATTGCCGACTTTACTTCCCTGCCGCTGAACCGCGCGCTTTCGGCGGCCATCAACATGAGCTTCACGGCGCGCGAGGCGCTGCTGGCCGAGCGCATCCGCCACGAGATTGTGGAGCGGCTGGAGTTTTTGTGCGCGGTGGGCCTGAACTACCTGGCGCTGGATCGCAACGCCGACACGCTCTCCGGCGGCGAGGGCCAGCGCATCCGCCTGGCCACGCAGATCGGCTCGCGGCTGCGCGGCGTGCTGTATGTGCTGGACGAGCCCTCCATCGGGCTGCACCAGCGCGACAACATGCGGCTGATCGAGGCCCTGGAACGGCTGCGCGACCTGGGCAACACCGTGCTGGTGGTGGAGCACGACGAAGAGACCATCCGCCACGCCGACTATGTGCTGGACCTGGGACCCGGCGCGGGACGGCTGGGCGGCCTGGTGGTGGCCCAGGGCACGCCGGAAGAGATCATGGCCTGCCCGGAATCGCTGACAGGACGCTACCTTTCCGGAGCGACCACCCTACTGCAGCGCGACCAGCCGCGGCCGCTGACGGGCAAGTGGCTCACCGTGAAAGGGGCGCGCGAGCACAACCTGCAAGACATTACCGTGCGCATTCCGCTGGGCCTGATGACGGTGGTAACCGGCGTGAGCGGCAGCGGCAAGAGCACGCTGATCAACGGCATTCTGTACCGCTCGCTGGCCAAGACCATCTACGGTTCGCACGAGGACCCCGGCGTGTTTGACGGGCTGACCGGCGCGGAGCAGATCGACAAGGTGGTGCGCATCGACCAGTCGCCCATCGGGCGAACGCCGCGCTCCAATCCCGCAACGTATACGCAGGTGTTTTCGCCCATCCGCGATCTGTTTGCCATGCTGCCGGAGTCGCGCGAGCGAGGCTACAAGCCGGGCCGGTTCAGCTTCAACGTTTCCGGAGGCCGCTGCGAGGCCTGCCAGGGCGATGGACAGCGGCGCATTGAAATGAACTTCATGCCCGACGTCTTTGTGCAATGCGAGGTGTGCAACGGCCGCCGCTACAACCAGGAGACGCTGGCCGTGAAGTTCCACGGGCACTCGATTGCCGACATTCTGGAACTGACCATTGAAGACGCGCTGCCGGTGCTGACCGACGTGCCGTCGGTGCACCAGAAGCTGCAAACGCTGGTGGATGTGGGGCTGGGCTATGTGAAGCTGGGGCAGAGCGCAACCACGCTTTCAGGCGGCGAGGCGCAGCGCATGAAGCTGGCGCGGGAGCTGAGCAAGCGCCAGACCGGACGCACGCTTTATCTGCTGGACGAGCCGACCACGGGGCTGCACTTCGACGATGTGCGCAAGCTGCTGGAAGTGCTGCACCGGCTCGTGGACCTGGGCAACTCGGTGGTCATCATCGAGCACAACCTGGACGTAATCCGCAACGCCGACTGGATTCTGGACCTTGGCCCCGAAGGCGGCGAAGAGGGCGGGCACGTGGTGGGCGAAGGCCGGCCGGCCAAGATTGCCGCGACGCCCGGCTCGTTTACCGGGCAGTTTCTGAGGCACTACTACACCTCGGCCGACGGCAAGCTGGAGCCCTTGGATGTTGACGACGAGGCTGCCATTGCCGAAGCCGTAAGCCAGCCAAGCGCCGAAGCAGATCCGGAAACCGAGGCCAAGAAGGAATTCGTTCCACGCAAGAAGAAAACGGGCGTGCCGGAGGCCAGCGCGAGCCTGCCGGTGAAGCGCGCCGCAGCCGCCAAAGCGAAGGCTCCGGCGGCCAAGAAGGCCGCAGCCAAAAAGGCGGCCACCCGCAAGAAGAAAACGGGGACGCCATGACCGGCCTGCCGGAAGAAACTCCCTTCGAACCAGAGACACCCGTCTTGCCCGCGGAGACGGACGCGCACGCGATTCTGCTGCCGGAGAGCTGGCCGGCGGAGAGCCTCCCGCCTGAGACGGAACTGGACCCCTCGCCCGCAAGCCCTTTTCCCGCAAGCGTGGATACGCAGCTTGAACGGGCGGATACGGAGCCGCCGCAGGCTGAGCCGCCCCCGCTTTTCCAGTCCTGGTCACTGCCCGAGGTGATTCCACCAGAGCGGATTCCGCACCTGGGCCACCTGTGCCTGCTGGGCGTGCTGACCTTCTTCGGACTGCTGGCCGCCACGCTGCTCACACGGTCGGCGCTTTACTTCCATCTGTTTGGCGTTTCGACGGCGCAACAGGCGCTGAACGACATTCACTACTCTCTGGGCAGCCAGGCGATGCTGTATCTGTTCACGCTGCTGGGCTGCATGGTGATCTTTCCGCTGGTGTGGCACAAGGGATTTTTTGCCGGGCTGCAATGGAACGGCGGCGCGGCCTGGCGGATGCGCAAGCGGCTGTTGGTGGCGGCCCTGATCTGCTTTGTGCTCGCCATCATCAACGGCGTGCTGCTGCCGGGCCCCTCCGATACGCCCATCGACAAGATCTTTCGCGCGCCCGGAGCGGCCTGGCTGCTGTTCGGCTTCGGCGTAACCTTTGCGCCGTTTTTTGAGGAGATGGTCTTCCGCGGATTTCTGCTGCCCGCCCTGTGCACGGCCTGCGACTGGATCGCGGATCGAGCCTACGGCAAGCCGGTACGACCGCTTGGCGAAAATGGACATCCGCAGTGGTCGCTCATCGCCATGAGCATTGCTTCCGTGCTGACCAGCATCGCCTTCTCGCTGATGCACGCGGAGCAGACCTCGCACGCGCTGGGGCCGTTTCTGCTGCTGATTTGCGTGAGCCTGGTGTTGTGCTGGGCGCGGCTGAGCAACCGCTCGCTGGCCTCCAGCGTGCTGGTGCATGCGTCGTACAACTTCATGCTGTTTGTGCTGATGCTGCTGGGCACAGGCGGGTTCCGGCATTTGGAAAATATGTAATAGCAGCAAGTCAGCGAGTCAGCGCGTGTGCTATTCGCGGCTTCCGGAACCGTAATTTCTCTTTTCGGATTTTTCCTGTCTCAAGAGCGCCCCCGCCCCACACCGCATCGGATCCTTCAGTTCGCACATCCGCCGTGCTGACTCGCTGACTTGCTGACCTGCCGACTCGCTTCCCGTTACAATCAACAGTGATGACCACTTCAACTAACGCTCAGCAACTGCTTTCGATTCTTGCCCGCATCAGTTTCCGTCTTGGCCAGTTCAAGCTGTCCTCGGGCGGGACCAGCGACTACTACGTGGACTGCCGCACCACCACGCTGCACGCCGAGGGCGGACGGCTGACCGGGCACGCCATTCTGGATCTGCTGGAGAGGAACGGCATTGCGGCCGAGGCCGTGGGCGGACTCACGCTGGGCGCGGACCCCATTGTTTCGAACGTGGCCACCGCCAGCGCGTGGCGGGCACTCTCCACGCCAGACGCGCCGCTGCTGCATGGCTTTCTCGTGCGCAAGGCGGAGAAGGCGCATGGAACCGGGCGGCGCATTGAGGGCTTCAACCAGCCCGGCGCGCGGGTGGTGATTGTGGACGACGTGTGTACCACCGGCGCTTCGACCATCAACGCCATTGAGGCGGTTCGCGAGGCCGGGATGATTGTGGCCGCGGTGGTCTGCATTGTGGAGCGCGAAGAGGCCAACGGGCGGCCCGCGGTGGAAGCGGCAGCGGTGGGCGCGCCTTTCCTGCGGCTGTTTACTGCAAACGACGTGCGGGCGGAGCATATTCGGCAGCAGGCCTGACCAAGGTGAGCGATCACGCAAAACAACAGGGCCGATCCGCGATGGCGGATCGGCCCTGTTGTTTGCCGGAAATCGGCTCGGGGAAGCAACTTGCTAAGACCAGATTATTGACCGGATGATTTTGTGTTTTTAGTTTGTGCTTTCCCCGGTCCCAAATGCGGGACCTGGGGCACCCAGTGTAGGCACCGCATCATGCGGTCAGAGTACTAGCGGCCGGTTGAGGCTGAGGTTGTCTCCGATGCAGTTCCGACATTCGACAGCAACCGCACTTCGACGCGGCGATTCTGCTTGCGGCCCTCGGCGGTGGTGTTGGGAGCGACCTGCTTGTCCTTGCCGATGCCGATCAGGTAGAAGCGATGCGCGGAAATTGCGTACTTGGAGGCCAGGTATTGCACCACCGCGTCGGCGCGGCGCTGGCTCAGGTCGTAGTTGTACTGGGCCGATCCAACCGAATCGGTTCCGCCGGTAACTTCGAGGATGTAACTTTTGGCCGTACCAAGCTGGGCGGCAAAAGCATCCAACTGCTCCTTGTCTTCCTTGGTCAATACAGCCTTGTCGAAGCCGAAGGTCACCGAGACGTTGGCGAGCGGCTTGTAGTCGTCGAGACCCTTGAGCACGCCCTCAAGCGAGTCCGCACGATGGACGGCATTGTTGGCGGCGAGATCGGCATCGCCGGCCTGTTTGGCGGCGTTCTGCGCGTTCTGGCTGGCCGCGTCGGCCGCGCCCTGCGCTTGCTTGATGCCCGCCTGGGAACGGTCATCCACGTCGTGAATCTGGCGATTGTTGGCCGCCGTCTTGTCGTCCAGTTGATTGGTGTGCTCGATCAGCGGCGCGGTCTGGTTGTGCACATACTTTTTGGTTGCGCAGCCTGTGGCGCCAGCCACTGCCAAAGCCATTGTCAAACCCAAAGCTCCAAAACGATACGCGTTCATTGCCCCGTCCCTTTCTTCGCCATGCATGCTGCCCGGACCATGACCGCGGCAGAGTTGGCTTTCCTTCTCGGTATGGACAGTGCATCTGAGAGGCCAAACCGCCTGAGTCGAGTCAACTCGCTAATAATCAGCACCTTAACCAATAAAGAGAGATTTTACTTGAAGTGCTCTTACCGTGTATTTTTTACCTGACCGGGTAAGGATTGCGTGAAAAAGACAGTTGTCAGTGGTCAGTGATCAGTTGTCAGCAGCGCACGATATCGCAATTCCTCAACTACTGACTCTGATCACTGACAACTGAACTACCTCCCCGCGCCCATTATGCTAGGAACTGGCTTGCCTCATGGACCTTTACGAGAAAATCCGCACCCTGCCCACGCAGCCCGGCGTCTACCTCTACAAGAACGCCGAGGGCGAAGTGATCTATGTGGGCAAGGCGAAGAA